>CAYQPP010000234.1:0-5920 GCA_964419235.1 uncultured Bacteroidales bacterium | reverse complement strand
CAGGTTTACACCATTAAGCAACAGGCATTATATTAAAGGAGTTATTATTTTAGATAATTAATATCGGGTATCTTTTTAGACAGCCTCATTTAAAGATATGGAATTGCCCATATAGTTATGATTGATATAAAAATATGAGATTAACACCCTAAAACCTATACTTTTTCTTTTATAACCAGCAATTCAAGTTTTTCGATATTTGTATTTTCCCAGCCTCGTTGGACATTAGCCTTAACATCAACAACATCGCCGGTTTTTGCGTTTATTGTTTTATCCTCGATAGTAGCTATACCATTACCTGAAATTACATAAAATGTAACATTCATTGGTAAAGCGTGCAATGCAATTTTGCCGCCCTGTTCAATATGCAATAAAACAATTTCGTTTAATTTGGTTTGGGCAAGCCTAAAGCCTTTAGCACTATCAATATTCAGCACCTCAACTTTGTCGGAATACGGGTAAAGCATAATATTAAGTTTTAAGTTAGTTAAAGCAAAAAAAGCACGGTTTTACCCATGCTTTTTATTGTTGATATTCTTTTTATGCTATTTTTCTGTTTTATCTTCGTTTTTTTCTTCAACGGCATCTTCCTTTGCTTCTTCTTTCTCTTCTTCAAGCAAATCAAGCATCTTTAATTTTTGAATAATGCTATACCATTGAAAAACCTTTTTTATATCCGACACATAAACACGGTCTTTGTCATATTCGGGCATAATTTCCTCAAAATAGGCTTTTAGCTCATTGCTTTCCGATTTTGGGTCTATGCCTGCACCACCGTTTTCTTTATCGCTTATGCTTTTTAAAACCTCACGCAAAGGTTTATCTTCGCCATCTTCAGTAAAAATGGCAATATCTTCAAGGGCACTTACTTTGGCCGTTGCATAACTTGGCATTCTTTTGCCTGTCTCTAAATTTTCAACTATAATTCCATTCTTGGTGTTCGAAACCATCTTGTATAGTCCCGGTTGACCAGAAATAGCTAAAATATCCTTTAACATATATTCATTCTTTTTTTGTTAGCTCGCAAATATAGCACAACAATTATTAATAATTAAAATTTGTTTTGTTTTTTAAACAAATCCACGCTCTTTTTTTATAGAGTTGTATGCTTCGTTAATCTTTTGAAATTTCTCCTTTGCCGACTTCTGGATATCTTCGCCAAGGTACGAAACCTTATCGGGATGGTATTCAATAGCCATTTTTCGGTAAGCTTTTTTAATATCTTCGTTTGATGCGTTTTTGTTAACTCCCAAAATACTGTATGCAGTATTTATATCGTGGTAAAACATTGCTTTTATCGAAGTAAAATCGCTGCTACCAACACCCATATAGTTTGATATAACCTGTATAATATCAACCTCGCTTTTATGTATATGCCCATCGGCCTTAGCTATACCAAACAGGTAGTGTAACAATTGCAGTTTTGACGAGTTGTCGAGGTTTTGTCCAACTTGAGCGGCAACATCGTTTACGGGTATTGTTTTTTTAAGTATGTCGCGCAGCATTTGGATAGCATCGTTTGCGGCTTCTTTACCAAACGACTGCAAAAAATACTGTTTTACGTAATCGAGCTCTCCTTTTTTTACAACCCCGTCGGCTTTCATTACTGCAGCAGTAAGCACAATAAGGCTTACCATAAAATCGCCTCTTGTGGTAGGCCCTGCAACCCTTCTTCCGCCCGATATGTTTGAGCCGTTGGTGCCGTCAAACGCACTTCCTACCAAAAAACCTATTATTCCCCCGATAGGGCCAAAAACAGCCCAGCCTAAACCGCCTGCTATCCACTTTCCTAAACCCATATTATTGTTTTGTTAATTCATTAAAAATTGCATCAACCTGTTTGTCAACAACCTTTATGCCATCATTAATAATTGTATAATCGGCATATTTAAGCCTTTCAGTATCTGAAATTTGCTTTGCCATGCGCTCCTCTACCTCTTTATATGACATATTGTCGCGCAACATAACCCTTTTTATCCGTAAAGGCTTGGGGGCGGTTATTACAATTATTTTGTTGCACTGTTTATATGCGCCGCTTTCAATTAAAATAGCGGCCTCTTTTAATACTATTTTTGTTTTTTTTTCAGAAACCCATTGTTCAAAATCGTTCTTTACCACCGGATGTACAAGCTCGTTTATCCATGTAAGCAATAATTTGTCGTTAAATATTCGGCCGGCAATCAGTTTTCGGTTTAACAGGTTATTTTTGAAAACCATAGAGCCAAATTTATCGATAAGTTCTTTTTTTATTGCAGGGTGGGTCTCCATCAACTCTTTTGCACGCATATCAGAGTTATAAACAGGTACGCCTTTTTTTTCAAACTTACCTGCCACAAACGATTTGCCTGATCCCATTCCGCCTGTTAACCCTATTATAATCATGGCTTTTTATCCAAAATAAATTCAACGCTCTTGGGGTAATATTTAACCATTTTAACATTGGCCGGTGCAAATGTGAGGTTCAGCGTAAGCTTTTGTCCCAAGAGTTTTTCAATATCTAAATAATCAACATCTAAAACAAAGTCTTTTGCCTTAATTTTATCGTATTCGTTTAATGATATTAAGCATGCCACCTTAACAATCCGCGGAAATGTTTTTAGCTCGAGCGAATCGGGCACATTCCTTGCCTGAATAGCCACTTCAAAATTTGCCTGTGTGAATTTTGATACCGGCAAATGTATCACAGCCCTTTTTTTGTCAAATTCAATTTTATCTATCTTTTTAAGCAACAAACTTTTATCTAAAGGCGTGTTTAACCTGTCAAACTTATGGTGCTTTGTAAATACTGCCGATAATGTGTCGATTATTGTATTGGGGCCGCTAACTAAAACCGAGTCGGGCTTGAATGTAATATCGCCATTTAACATGCACTGTTCGTCAAATTCCAATTTTACATTAGGCTTAACTGGCACTTTTTTGCTTTTTATACTTGCAAACTGAAATAATATGGTATCGGGCAATATGTCGAGCACCTCAATATTATTAGGCATTTGTTTGCTTATGGCTTCGCGCACGTATCGGGTTTGCAGCCTGAATTGCTTTACCGCAGGGTTGTTAATATCATTACTAAACTCCTCTATATTAATAATTACAGGATATGCCGCCGGACTAAGCTTGTATCCTAAAAGCGTATATCCGTAGCCATTTACATTCAGTTTTAGCTTTTTGGGTAAATCACTTACCAAAATTTTGTTTTTAGGAACATTGGTAAACCGGACAGGATAGTCTAATGTTGTTATATAGTCGTTGCTCAGCTCGTTCAAAAACCAAAAAACGGTAGCTATCCCAACAAATACCAAGTATGTTAATATTTTGCGATCAATTCGCTGAAGTATTTTGTTATTGAGTACCTCTTTTAGTTTATGAAATGCTTTTGATTCCAAATTTTTGTGCTTATTACTTAAACTGTAAAAAGAATCAATGGTAAAATAGTGCCAACAAGAAAACCCTACAAAATTAGAAATAATTTATTTCATAATAAATGACAGTTTTCTTGTAAGCACTAAATAAAAAAACACCAAAAACTCCGAAAGGTTTTTGGTTAAAAAAACATAAATAATCTGCCTTTTTACTTCTGTCCGGCAGATACATCTGCATTATCTTTTACTAAGCCGGCTTTGTCAACTTTAATCCTTACGCCATCGGCTATCTCAAGCAATACAGTAGTCTCTTTAAGCTCGCTTATTTTTCCGTAAATACCGCCTACGGTTAATACTTTATCGCCTTTTTGTAAGCCCTCGCGAAACTGGCGTGTCTCTTTCTGTTTTTTCATTTGAGGCCGAATCATAAAGAAATAAAAAATTGCGATAATTGCCAATAGAGGCAAAAGCGACCCCATAGGGCTACCCTGTTCGCCTTGCGGCTGCATTAAAAAAATAGTTAATAAGTTCATTTTTTAAATTTATTTAGGTAAAACAATTTCTGATACAATTTGAAGCTTTGTTTGGTTTGGCTGGCAATTTGTCCATACGGTTACGGTTTTTAATTGCCTGCCGCTGCGGTGGTTAGAGTCAAAAACAACTTCTATTTCACCTGTACCGCCCGATGCAATTGGCTCTCGCGAAAACTTAGGCACCGTGCAGCCACATGTTGACGAAACATCTTTTACAATTAATTCGCCCTTGCCAATATTTTTAAATTTGAATGTATATGACACTTTTTCACCTTGCAGTATCAAACCAAAATCATGCTGCTCTTTTTCAAACTTTATTACAGGCAAAGTGCTTGTGTCTGATTTTCCTGAAGCAGTTAAAGGGTTTTCTATTAAATCGGTAGATATTACCGCCTTGTCAGAGTTTCTGTTTGTACAGCTTATACTGCCAATAAATACAATAAATACAATAAATACAATTCTCATTTTTTTAACTTTTTTTGAAGCGGTTTATTACAAAAAACGAACCATTTTTATATTTAACCCTCTTTCTAACTTATTATTATTCTTTTAAGCCCCTTCCTGCTTTTTGAAATTTACCCTCCTGTTTTAGCTTAATTATTATTTTATCTAAAACACCATTAACAAAAGCGTTGCTGCGGTTGGTGCTATAAAACTTAACCAGCTCTATATACTCGTTAAAACTTACCTTAACAGGAATACTTGGAAACTCAACAATTTCAGTAATTGCCATCTCCAACACCAATAAATCCATTTGTGCAATGCGGTCAACATCCCAATTTCTTATTTGGCTCTGTATTATAACCGAATTTGCCTCGTGGTTTAAAATAACTTTCCTGAAAAGGTTTTTTACAAATTCCTTATCATCTTCGTTTTTAAACAGTTGAAAAATATTGACGTCGGTTTTTGCAGGTTTTAAACGTTCAATGGTTTTAATGTTCATGCTAAGCACAAACTCAATATCATCATTCCAATAAATTGAATGCTCCTCAAGTATTTGATACAGTAAATCGCTATTTACCAAATATTCTGAAAAAAAGCTGACAACAAAAGCTTTATCTGATTTGTATGATTTATCATCGATTGCCATATATTTTTTATATGTCTCCGACTTAATCAAATCTTTATAAATACTTTTTATCAGCTCAGGATGGTTTACCCATGTTAATTTTTTTTCATCAATGTATTTGTAAAGCCTGCTTGTGTCCGATAGCTGCTTAACAACCTGATTTTCAACAAATCTTAAATTAGGGTTTAAGTCGTCATCGGTTGGCATCTTTTTGTTTTTTGCCAACTCAATCCTTTGTGAGGCATACTCATTTACATCAAGTAATAATAAAAAAAACAGGTGGTATAAATCATACGATTTTTCGATACTGAAAAATAGGTTTTTCTCGTACCGTGTTAACCCCTCATCATTACTATTAAAATATGCATATAATATATGCAGTACCTTAATTCTTAATAATCGTCTGCTAATCATCTGTTTAAAGAGCCTTTTTTTGAAACAATAGTTTTATAATGGCTGTAAAATTAAGTTTTTTTTGCAATGCTCTAAACAAATATCGTTTTTATTTTTGTTGTTTGTAATTTAAGTTCAATCACAAACCCACTTTAGCGGATATAAGTAAATCCATAATTTATTTATTAAGATGTTTCTTTTTTAACAAACAAATGTGTTTATTTGAATTGATAAAAATTAATATACAAATTGAGTTTTAATCATAATAAATTTTGATGATGGAAGGATTTGACAAGAAAGAAAATGAAAAAGAGAGGGAAGATATTTTTTCAAAATCTGTAAGAGCCGGTAAGCGCACCTATTTTTTTGATGTTAAGGCTACAAGGCGCAATGATTATTATTTAACTATTACAGAGAGCAAAAAACGTTACGACCAAGATGGTAAGTTCCATTTTGAGAAGCACAAAATATTCCTGTATAAAGAAGATTTTGACAAATTTGCCGAAGGCTTACACGATGTGGTTGATTTTGTAAAGAAAAACCAACCCGTGATGATAGAAAAAGAA
>CAYQPP010000233.1:0-5931 GCA_964419235.1 uncultured Bacteroidales bacterium | reverse complement strand
GTAGCGGTTAGTATTACATCGTAAGTTCCGGCTGTATTGTAAGTTATTACAGGGTTTCGTTCGGTTGACGATGCCGGGGTGCCGCCAGCAAATGTCCATGCCCAGCTTGTGGGGTCATTTAACGAAGTGTCGGTAAATGTAATTGTACCGCCCACCTGAATTGATACTGATGATGCTGTAAATCCCGCATCGGGTTTTACCGTAGCTTCACTAAACAAATTGCTTTGCCATAAACCCCGTCCATAGGTTGCTATGCGCAGTTTGCTTTTTGATGGAGTGGCTTGGTCGTAATAAATATCTAATTCGGTAACCACAACGTTTGGTAATCCTTGCGAGAATAATGACCAGCTGTCAGAGCCATTTTTTATGTAAACTCCTCTATCGGTTCCGGCATACAGTTGTATTTTCGAGGTCTCTTGTTTGTTCTGAATAATACTCATTACAGGTAGGTCAGGCAGTCCTGTTGATATATTGGTCCATGTTGAGCCGCCGTCGGTCGATTGGTAAACCCTTTGTGCATCATATCCGCCCATTGTAACCCAAAGCGTTAACGGGTCGTCATTTTTTACTGCAATATAGGTTATTTTATTGCTTGCAACGGGTATTGTTCCTGTAACGTCTGTCCAACCTGTTCCTCCGTTTGTTGTTTTCCAGATATGAGAAAAATCGGCTACATATAAATAATTTGAGTTTGAGGGTGCTATTGCCATCGACCTTAGTTTGTCAGATGAATTCATTGTCGATATTTTTGTAAAGGAATCGCCTTTATTGGTTGTTTTCCAAACGTCGGCATATCCTACATATAATGTTGAATTATTGTTTTTGTCAATTATATATGGTGTAACCCACGCCCCTTTGTCTGCATCCGAAATATTGTCTGATATAGTTGTTTTGTTCGACCATATATCTGTTGTTCTGTATATTGTTCCATAAGTATATGTGGAATATTGTGTATTTTTATCGGTATAATCAATTAAGCACTCCATTCCGTCGCCGCCGGTAACGTCGCTCCATGTAGTTCCGTTTATCATTTTCGAGCCATTATCTTGAAGCCCGTTGATTACTATGTTTGAGTCGGTTTGCGAAACACCCAACCGGTATATTTGGCTAATTGCCATTCCGTTTGTAATATTTGTCCAGCTATCGCCGTTGTTGGTTGTTTTATAAATTCCACCGTCGTTGCCTTCAAACAGGGTGCCGTCGCTTCGGTAGTTTAGTGTATGTTTGTCGGCATGTACAACAGGCGCACCGCTCATATTATAAACTGAATATGATGTCCACATATTGCAGATACTCCAGTTTGTACCGCCATCGGTAGTTTTCCAGTTGTTTACACCACCAATTAGTACAATATTTTTGTCGGTTGGCGATGCAGCAATACATAAATCATAACCGCCTTGTCCCGAGTTGCCACCCGAGCCGTCGCTGTAATATCCCAAATAGGCTTTGTTTGTATCATCGCCGTCAACAAGTTGGGTAAAGCTTGTTCCGCCGTTTGTCGATTTAAAAATACCGGAAAAACTGCTATTAGTTTGTGCCACAATTGCATAAATATACAAAGCATCGTTTCCGGTAACTGCAATTTCAACTCTGTAATCTGAGGTAGAGAAAGTTTTTAAGGTGCTCCATGTATCTCCTGTATTGGCTGATTTAAGAATTCTTGGGGCATAACCATATTCTTTTGTCGATGCATAAATAACAGTCGGGTCGCCGGGTTTAAATTCCATATCAATTATTCCATCGCCGGTATATTGTCTTGTATATGTGTAAACTGTGCTCCAATTTGTACCACCGTTTGTTGTTTTTAATATTCCTTTTGAGGTTGCTGCCAACAGCATATTATCATTTGAAGGGTGTATCAATAATCTGCCTATCCTAATTTTATCAGACACTGCATAAGTAAGCCCTGTCGATTCCCATGTTGCCCCGTCATCGGTCGATTTTAATACCCCAATTGAGCTATTGTCGCTGTTTCCGCCACCGCCAAGCGACCACATACTGCCCCCGTCTCTGTCGCCGGTAGCAATATAAATTGTTTTTGACGTGGCATAGTCCGACGGTATGGCAATATCGCTAACGCCAAGTACGGTGTTGTTATCGGTTAAAACAGTCCATGTTGAACCACCATCGGTAGTTTTCCATAATCCACCCGATGGAGTTCCAACCCAAAAAATATTATTATTTGACGGATGAAACGCAATACAGTTTACCCTGCCAATACCTGCATAACCGCCGGTAGTGGTTGTGGGACCCATTGATGTCCAGTTGCCAGCCGAGCTTTTGTTACTTTTGTTGTTGTTTAAGCCCATTATCATATCTAAAGCTTTATTATCAGGAAACTTGCCTTGTGGATTAACTCTCGATTCCCAAAACCATTCCCAACGTTTAAATTGTTTCCAGTTGGGCACTTTTTCAAGTTTGCCGTTTACTTCTCTTTTGCCATTTACAACACCAAGCGGGGTGTAATAATCATTAAATGTTTTTTGAATTTCAAAAAAGGTTAACTCACCGGTTTTTAACTTTTCCTGAGGAAGGTTTTGAATCCACTCTTGACTAAAAATAAAAATTGGTAATAAAAATAAAATTGAAAGCAGTAGTTTTTTCATGATAAGAAACATTAGTTATATATTTGTTTTATTATTATATCTATATATTTTAATATGTTGATATTTTTTAAGATTTTCAATATATAAATAATAAAGTATAATTGCACTTTAAATTGACGAATTGTTCAATATAATTTAGCAAATAAAAAGGTATTTTTGTTTTTTTAATTAATAAGAGATATGAGAGATTTAATAATAATTTTAGCAATAGCAGTATTAGTTGTAAATCCATTTAATATTTATCCGCAAGATAAATCGGATTGGATGGGTGGGGTGCCCGAAGGCTGCACGTCAATAACAGTTGGTAAATTGGCTTCGTCCGACGGGTCGGTAATGACATCGCACACCGATGACAGCCACCGAACGCGCTCATGGATGGATATTGTTCCTGCAAAAGAGCATGAGGGCGGAGCTGTAACAACCATGTATAAACGTTCGGCTTGCGATTCGTTTGCAATGCCGTCATATAAGCATATCCCTATTGGCAATATTCCTCAGGTAAAACATACTTTTGGTTTTGTAAATACCGCCTACCCTTGCATGAATGAAAAACAGTTGGGTATTGGCGAATCAACTTTTGGAGGGCGCGACGAACTGCAATCAGATAAAGGATTAATAGACTGTCAGTGTCTTTGCCGGCTTATGCTTGAACGTTGTACAACAGCTCGCGAAGCTATTAAAATGGCCGATGAGCTGACAAAAAAATACGGCTGGAGCGACTATGGCGAGTGCCTTACCATTGCCGATAAAAAAGAGGTGTGGCATTTTGAGATAGTTGGCCCCGGAAAAGATAAGGTTGGCGCAGTTTGGGCTGCTCAAAGGGTTCCCGACAACCATATATCGGTAAATGCAAATGCAAGCACAATAAAAGAGATGGATTTAAGTAATGCAGATTATTATCTTGCATCGAAAAATATATTTGAAATTGCTAAAAGCAACGGATGGTGGAATGAAAATGAAAACTTTAAATTTTGCTATGTGTATGCCCCAAAAAGCAGAGAGTCGGTTGCATCGCGCCGAAGGGAGTGGCGGGTATTCGATTTGTTGGCACCTTCGTTAAAGCTTAACCCAAACGACAAAGATTTCCCCTTTTCGATTAAACCCGATAAAAAAGTTGAGTTAATTGACATGGTAAACATTTTTAAGGATTATTACGAAGGCACTCCGTACGATATGACCCGTAATATTAAAACTACCGATAAAGCCGGAAAAACTATTGTTTCGCCATTGGCAAATCCTTTTTTGCCTTACGACCAGCTTGAGATACAAGATATTCCCGGAGGCTGGTACCATGTTGACAAAAAAACAGGGCATTCAAGCTTTTTGGGTGAGCGCACAATAGCACGTTGGTACACAATGTACGGAACAATAATACAATGCCGTGATTGGCTGCCCGACGAAATTGGCGGAGTAGTGTGGTTGGCACAAGACAATATTGCAACATCGGTTTATATACCGGTTTATGCCGGAGCAACCGATTTACCCGAGTCGTACAAAACCCCGGGGCGCCCCAACGGGTTTACCCACAATTCGGCATGGTGGGCTTTTAACAGGCTTGGCACTTTAACGGCACAGCGCTGGGGCGATGCACGGCACAATGTTGATACAGCTTTTATACCTATGCAAAAAGAGCTGTTTAAAAACCAAAAAGCATTTGAACAAAAGGCAATTGAGATAGAATCTAACAGCGAGCGAAACAGTTTTATCACAAAATATACGCTAAAATGTGGAAACACAGCGGTTGATAAGGCATGGCAGCTTGGCGATGATTTTTGGACAAAATATGACGAAAAGTTTTAAACATAAATTTATAAAATAACTATAAAATTCAAAAAATTATGAAAGTTACAGTAATTGGAGCAGGTAATGTAGGAGCAAGTTGTGCTGAATACATAGCAATTAAAAATTTTGCCGACGAAGTGGTAATAGTTGATATTAAAGAGGGTTATGCTGAAGGAAAAGCGATGGATTTAATGCAAACTTCGTCATTAAACGGTTTTGATTCGACTATAACAGGTACTACAGGCGATTATTCAAAAACAGAGGGTAGCGATATTGCAGTTATAACAAGCGGAATACCCCGCAAACCCGGAATGACACGCGAAGAGCTTATTGGCATTAATGCAGGTATTGTAAAAGGTGTATCGGAAAATTTAATTAAATATTCGCCAAATGTGGTTATAATTGTGGTTAGTAACCCTATGGATACAATGACTTATTTGGCTGCAAAATCAACAGGACTTCCAAAAAACCGTATTATAGGAATGGGCGGGGCTTTAGATAGCGCACGTTTTAAATATCGTTTGGCCGAGGCTATGGATTGTCCTACATCAGAGGTTGGAGGTATGGTAATAGGAGGTCATAGCGATACAGGTATGGTTCCTTTAATCGAAAAAGCCACACGTAACAGTATTCCTGTTTCTGAATTTCTTTCTACTAAAAAGCAGCAAGAAGTTGTTGAGGCAACAAAAGTTGGTGGCGCAACACTCACAAAACTACTCGGAACAAGTGCTTGGTACGCTCCGGGTGCTGCTGTTTCTGAAATGGTTAAAGCCATTGCCCTCGATTCAAAAAAAATATTCCCATGTTCGGCTTTGCTTGATGGAGAGTATGGCTTAAGCGATATTTGTATTGGAACACCATGTGTGATTGGTAAAAACGGTATCGAGAAGATATTGGAGATTGAACTTTCAGATGCCGAAAAAGAGAAGATGAAAACATCGGCAGAAGCTGTAAGAAAAACCAACGGTTTGTTGTCTGAAGTTTTGTAAAAGGATTATTTTAAATACATTTGCAGGGGCGTTTTAGGACGCCCCTTTTTTTTGCTCTTTAAAGGTGCAATAAACATTAATTGCAAATTGCTTTAGGCTAAATTATTTATACTTATTGTTAAATTATGCTAATTGACCTGCCAATTGAAATTATTAAACTTGAAGATGAAAGCTATCATGTAATGATTGAGGCTGAGTTTATTAAAGGCATAAAAGGAAATTTAATAATTGACACGGGGGCATCAAAAACGGTTTTCGACCAGCAATTTGTTCAACCTTTTATTACTGATGTTGAAGATGTTGAAGAGCAAAACTCATCGGGAATTAATGCAATGATTACTCAAGCTGAATTAGGCACAATACCCGAAATCGGTTTTGGCGAACTGAAAATTGAGAACTATAAAAGCTTGTTGCTCGACCTGTCGCATATTAATGAACTGTATAAAAAATACACCGACAAACAAATTGCAGGCCTGCTTGGCAGCGATTTTTTATTGGAATATGAGGCGGTTATTGATTACGGGCAAAAAAGAATATCATTAAATTATTGATTT
>CAYQPP010000232.1:2092-5939 GCA_964419235.1 uncultured Bacteroidales bacterium | reverse complement strand
TAAATTGTTACATTGCTAAATTGTTACATTGCTAAATTGTTACATTGCTAAATTGTTACATTGCTAAATTGCTAAATTGCTAAATTGCTAAATGGTTACATTGTTAAATGGTTACATTGTTAAATGGTTGTATTATCCTGTATTTCTGAATAGGCAAGCAATATGTGTACAATGACCATTTAAAATCACAATATCTCAAATTATTGATAATTTTTAAATTTGTATTAGATTTTTTTGTACTTTGCATAATAATTTATGAACATATTGTCATAAAGTTTTGTTTATATACCATAAACCTACTAAATAACCGTTTGACCTATTGATTAACAACATATTGCAATATTATTACTTTACTTTCAATTTGAAAATATAAAATATTAAAAAGCCTAACTATGAAACAGGAAAACAGAATTTTATATTGGTTTATCGGATCGTTTTTGCTACCGCCGATATCATGGTTACTTACCGCTTGGTATTTTAATGTTTGGAGTACCGAAGAGATGCTAATTGTACTGTTTAGACTTAATATTCCGGTATATGTTTTAATTGTGGCATCAATAATATATTTTGTTGTAAAAAAACGTATTGCAGTTATTAAATTCTATTTTGAAAACCCAACCCCTGCATCATTAACACAGGCTCATAAAAGCATAGCGTTTATACCGTGGTTTTTTATGGTTATTTTGCCTATCTATACAATTGTAGGCAACCTGCCCACATTACTGCCATTAGATTTTATTGACACTACCGAACTTTTTATTGCCATGTCGATTGGTGTACCGATAGTTTTTTTGTTTGCAATACCGTTTTTTATACAACTAACAAAAAACCTTGAGTTTTATACAAAAGACCTCCCCTTCTCAGATAAGCACAAGGCAATGACACTGTCGAATAAAATGACAATAATATTTATTTTAAGCATTATCGGGATAACAATATTTTACATTAGTGCCGCCATGGGTATCCTGCATAATAATAGCAGCGATAATCTATCCTATGTTTTTTTAAGGAAGTTTTCATTGATATCTGTTGTAATAGTTTTATTAACCCTACTGAACCTATATCTGTTTAAATCGCAAATTTTAAGTACAATCCAAAATATAAACAGTAGCATAAAAGAGATATCGCAAGGCAAAGGTGATTTAACAAAAACACTTGAAGTAAAATCGAGGGACGAAACAGGCGAGATGTCGTACTGGTTTAATGAGTTTTTAAAAGGTATTGGCAATATGATAGTAAAAATTAGGATTGCCGGCGAAAAAATAAGCGAAATGAGCAAGATAGTTGATTCAACATCGCAAGAAGTTTCCGAAGCTGCAAACAGGCAAGCTGCCTCAACCGAGGAGATATTCTCTCAAATTGAAGAAATTATCAGGAGCATAAAGCAGAACGCAGACAACGCATCAATTACCGAAGAAATATCATCAAAAGCATCAAGCGAAATGCTTTTAATGAATAAGGCAGGTGCCAATAGCTTAAATTCTATTAAAGATATATCGGAAAAAGTTGCGATAATTAACACAATTGCATTTCAAACAAATATTTTAGCTTTAAACGCTGCTATTGAAGCTGCTGCCGCAGGACAGCATGGCAAAGGTTTTTCGGTAGTTGCGGCCGAAGTTAAAAAACTTGCCGAAAACAGCAAAAACGCCGCTATAGATATTACAAACCTTTTAGATATTACACTAAGCGAAACCGAAAAAGCCAGCAATATGGTTCAGCAATTGGTGCCCGATATTGAAAAAACGGCAAAACTTATTAATGAAATACACATGGTTAGCCAAGATCAGCATATTGGCACCCAACAGATTGAAAAGGCAATGCAAGAGCTCAATACAACTACTCAACAAAATGCTGCTTCTTCTGAAAATATTGCCTCAATATCAAATGAATTATTAGAGCAAGCCAATGAATTGGAAAAACTGGTATCGCTATTTAAGGTAAACGAACATGTTGAGGAGTAGATTTTTTGACTATCAAGGTTTAAAATCAAGTTAGGTTGTGATATTATTATTTCATTTTCGTTAAAAGATAAACCCCCATCGCCTGCGGTACTTCCCCAAGGAGAAAACTTGTTGCATGTTTTTTTATCACAACGCTCAAAAGCCTTGCATACACTTTGAGGTTTTTCCCAACCTTTGGCGTCGGTAGTTTTTTCTATCTTTCGTACATTAATAAAGGTTTGTATTTTGGCTATGATTTTTATGTTCAGGAATCGGCTAATTGTTATATTTGTACAAAAAACCGAGATATGGTAAAAATACTGCAAAATATATCATTAAAAGAGTATAATACATTTGGTATTGATGTTAAGGCAAAATATTTCTGTTTGTATAACAAACCTGCCGATTTACAATATTTAATAAATGATGGTCCGTTAAAGCGCGATGAACAGATGATAATACTTGGCGGCGGCAGCAACCACCTTTTTACCAATGATTTTGATGGTGTGGTTATACATCCGGTAAATGTTGATATAGAGGTTATTAATGAAGATAAAAACTATGTTTGGGTAAAAGCCGCTGCAGGTGTTGAATGGGACTTTTTTGTTGCTTATGCGGTTGATAATGATTTTGGCGGCATCGAAAACCTTTCGGATATTCCGGGCACGGTTGGGGCTGCCCCTGTTCAAAACATTGGTGCCTACGGTGTTGAAGCAAAAGATTTTATTGATGAGGTTCATTTGGTAAGCTTTAACGATGCATCGGTAAAAAGCATAAAAAATAGCGATTGCGAATTTGGATACCGTACCAGTATATTTAAAACCAAACTAAAAAACCGCTACTTAATTGATTCTGTTACATTTAAACTGCTAAAAAAACCTGAGTATATTATACATTATGGCAGTGTTAAAGATAAGTTGGAAGAGTTTGGGGAGATAAGCTTAAAAACCATAAGGAAAGCCATTATTGATATTCGCGGTGGCAAACTGCCCAACCCCAAACAGATTGGCAACGGCGGCAGCTTTTTTAAAAATCCTGTTGTAACAGAAGTCGAAGCAGACAGACTGTCGAAAGTTTATGCCGATATGCCTGTTTACAACTCTGCAAAAGGGATGAAAAAACTTGCTGCCGGCTGGCTTATTGAGCAGTGCGGGCTAAAAGGCTATGCAAACCAGAAAAATACGGCAGGCATCCATAACAAGCAGGCATTGGTAATTGTTAACAAAGGCGGTGCAACCGGCAACGATATTATAGAAGTTGCACAAATGGTGCAAAACAGGGTTTTCGAAAAGTTTGATATTGCACTTGAACCCGAGGTTATTATTATTTAAGGCGGGTGTAAGTTTCCAAATAAAGAAAATTATTAAGGTTAACTATCTCCGTGGCAAAGCCTTAAGGAATTCTTTTAATTAAAATTCAAAACTATTGATTAACCCTATTAATCTTTAATATAATTAATTATACGTAACGCATTATCACAAAGCGGTTTATATTTATAAAACCACAAAACTGCACCTATTAAAATTATAACAATAATATATGAAATAAAGAGGATCTTAATATTTAATATCGAGAAGTATTGAGATAGGTTTATGCATATACCTGCAAATACGTTTAATGCGTTCACTATTTTCCGATAAAAGCTTTTTAAATTGGTCTTCCTTTTTCACAAACCTAAATAGTTGTTAAATTAAAAAATACTATTCCATATATTAATTAGTAAGGAAAAAACAGGATAGTTACATTTTTTTTACCATGTATTAAAGATATGATTGTACCATTAACATATTTTAATCATACTCTTTTCTTAAATCTTCATTACCCAATGTAGGATTAATAAATTCACTCCACTGTTCAGAATCCCAAGTCCTTAACTCACTATGGGTAGTGTAATATTTTTGGGG
>CAYQPP010000232.1:0-1992 GCA_964419235.1 uncultured Bacteroidales bacterium | reverse complement strand
TCAGAATCCCAAGTCCTTAACTCACTATGGGTAGTGTAATATTTTTGGGGGATAGCCAACAACAAATCCTGTTGCCAAGTGAATTGCTTCTGCCCCGTTTTTAATCATCTCCTCGGGCGAATATTCAATATTTCCACCCGGGCAACCGCCACAACTTGTGTATCCTACTATCTCCAGCTCTTTTTCTTTCGGATAAATATCAAAAGCACCTTCTCTATTGTGCATAGCCCTAAAACATTTACCGCCTGCGCAACTTTTATACCTGTCGCAAATTATTATACCAATTTTCATATTTATATGTTTTTATCTGCCACCAAGAATTTGAAAGCATAGTTTTAAACTGTTAAGCCTGTACTCGTCCGTGGCAATTTACTAATAGCTTGATGTGTTATTTATGCTAAATATTTAAAGTTCTTCTTCAAAAAAACGTTTTATTGCCCCTATATAGTATTTGCGCCAGCCCTCGTCAATATTCTCGTAGGCATCGTCGGGTATATTTATGTGCTTAACCTCTACATTAGTGCCCGCCTTATGCGCATGCAGCTTTATTGTTGCTATCGACGGTTCTGCCAAACCATCGAAATACCACTCTTGCACCAACTCTTTATTTGGCACTACTTTAATATTTTTTCCACAAATATCGCCGCCCCAAAGTTCAAACTCGGTACCCTCATTAGCATCCATTTTGGCTGGCGAATCGCTCCAAAGCTCAATGGTAAATGGGTTTGTCAAAGCCAAAAATATCTCCTCTGGCACGGCTTCAATGTATTGATAAAATTTAACCTCCATAAGTTTTCAGGTTTGTCATTAAATTAAAATATTGTTGGTTTATACTCCTTAGCTCGTTGCCTACCTCATCAATAAAAAAGTAGGTAGCGCCCCAGCTGTGTTTAACTTTTAAATAAACGGTTACTTTATTGTCGATATTCATAATTACCCTTGTAATATGTTTGCCGGGCTTGTCAATCTCCTCAATGGTTTTTTTGTTTGGGTAAACCGCCGCAAGTCTTTCTTGCTCCTGCTCTACCCATGCCTTTTTATTGGTGGTTTTTATTGTTGTTGTCGGTGGTTTTGTAGTTTTGTGTTCTGCTTTTTTAACCGGTGCAGTTTCGGCTACAACCTTTACGGGAATAGGTTTTTTTTCTGTTTTTTCAATAACGTCAGGCACTACCGGCACTTCGCGCTTATCAATTATTAAGGTATTGTTAGTTGTTTTAACCCCATTTTTAATTTTTTGCTGCTCTTTTATTTCAACTTTTTTTATTAAAACTTCTTTATCGCCTGCAATATCGGCCACTTCAAATTGGTCTGTCAGTTCTGTTTGTGCAATATCATCATCAATATCAATTACCGCAATTTCCAAGTTACGTAAATCGGCCGCAGCCTTATCGGCATCTTCATTCATTTTGCGAGTTGCATCGGCTTTTGCCTTTTCGGCCAATGCAGCCTTTTCAAGTTCGGCCTCCTTTTTCCTTTTGTGCCTAACCTTGGCTTGTTCAACAGCCAATGGCTCTGTTTTTAACGAATCAAGCTCTTTTTCTATGTAAATAGTGCGGATATCTTCAATTTTGTATCGTGGCAAAAGCGCATCGGGCTTTATTTTTATGGCCTCGCGATAAAACATTACAGCCTCCGAAAACTGTTGAGCCTCAAATGCCTGCTTTGCATTCTGCATTGCCTGAGAGTATTGCTCGTCGGCATTAAAACCCTGTGCTTTTGAAAATTGAATAAAAGCTAATGAAATAACTATGTATAGTAGAAATATTTTTTTCATAATTTAAAATAACGTGATAAAGATAGTGTTTATTCTACTTAACTTGATTAATTCATAAACTTTATCGTTTGGTTAACTGTTATTAACCAGTCTGCCACAGGCTGATTTTTAGCAGTTTACAATTTAAGTAATATTTTACATATAAATGTTATGCATAATAATTAAAATGCTTATCCGCATACTTACCCAATCAACTCTTCCGCCCTTACAGGGCTGAG
>CAYQPP010000231.1:0-5960 GCA_964419235.1 uncultured Bacteroidales bacterium | reverse complement strand
AAATGCCGTAAGTTCACTATTTCACAACTCCTACTGCATAAGTCGGGTTTAAAATACATTTAATATATAATAATTAAAACATTATTTTTACAGATAAATATAAAAGCATAATCTTATAAATTTCACACATATGAAACATCCATGATAAGTAAATTTAACACACATAGCTTGTTCCGGTTTACTCCGATTTTTTCGGAGAAATAATATCGGAAAGCATGATTATAACAAAAAACTTGTCCGCCTTTGGATGATGCAAAATTGAAAGTGTGAATTAACAGATAGGATGTTCCATCTGGCAATTGAAAATAAATTATAATCAGATGAATGGAAAATAAAATAATACAATTAAAAAACATACAAAGTAAGATTTTCGTTGTTCGGGGTGTTCAGATAATACTTGATTATCATTTGGCTGAAATTTACGAAGTAGAAACAAAACGGTTAAATGAACAAGTAAAACGAAATATTGAGCGTTTTCCCGATGATTTTATGTTTCAACTTACTGTAAATGAATGGAATGATTTGCAGTCGCAAATTGCGACCACAGTAATAGATAATAATTTGCAGTCGCAAATTGCGACCGCAAAAAGAAGAACTCTCCCCTATGCCTTTACCGAACAAGGGGTTGCTATGCTTTCAGCCGTTTTAAGAAGTGAACCTGCTGTAAGAGTGAGCATACAAATTATTCATGCATTTGTTGAAATGAAAAAATTTATCACTGCAAATGCAGGATTATTTCAACGTTTGGATAAAGTTGAACAAAAACTCATCAAACACGATGAAAATTTCAAACAACTATTTAATGCTCTCGAAAATAAAAGCATTAAGCCAAAACAAGATGTATTTTTTAACGGACAAATATTTGATGCCTACACTTTTGTTTCCGATTTAATTCGTTCTGCAGAAAAATCTATTATTCTAATTGATAATTATATTGATGATACTGTTTTAACTCATTTTACAAAACGAAAAAAAACGGTAAGTTTAACTATAATAACAAAAAACATATCGAAACAATTCAAATTAGATATAAAAAAATATAAAGAGCAATATCCTAATGTAGAGCTAAAAGAATTTAAAGATACTCACGACCGCTTTTTAATTATTGACGAAAAAGATGTTTACCATTTTGGAGCAAGCCTTAAAGACTTAGGCAAAAAATGGTTCGCTTTTTCTAAAATGAATATCTCTTCTATTAAGATTTTGGATAGACTAAAAGAAGAGGAGTTGATATGAAAAAAGACGATGCACTAAGCCTGCCAAAGAGGTGGAAAATAAAAAAACTGAAGCTGTATTAATAACAATTAAAACATTATTTTTACATATAAATATAAAAGCATAATCTTATAAATTTCACACATATGAGAAACACAATACTAATATTAACAATAATTATTCTTTCACTATCAGGTGTTAAATCTCAAACAAACAGTGATACCACTGTTATTTTGAAATTTGACATGAAAGAGGATGTTGCTCCGGCATTATGGCGAAAAACTCAAAAGGCATTTGAAAAAGCTCACGAAATAGATGCCGACCTTATTATTATTGATATGAATACCTACGGAGGTATGGTTGTTTCAGCCGATTCTATCAGAACAAAAATACTAAACAGCAATATTCCTGTTTATGTATTTATAGATAACAATGCAGCATCGGCAGGCTCATTAATATCAATAGCTTGCGATAAAATTTATATGCGAAAAGGTGCCAATATCGGAGCAGCTACCGTTGTAAATCAAACAGGCGAACAGATGCCCGACAAATACCAAAGCTATATGCGAAGCACTATGCGTGCTACTGCCGAAGCTCACGGTAAAGATACCGTTATTCACGGAAGTGACACTACTTATAAATGGAAACGCGACCCTGCAATTGCCGAAGCTATGGTTGACCCCGACATGTATGTTAAAGGAGTAATTGACACAGGAAAAGTTATTACTTTTACAACAAACGAAGCCGTAAAATACGGATTTTGCGACGGTATAGCCGAAAATATTAATGAAATCATCGAAAAAGAAAAACTAAACCCCGCTGTTATCAAAGAATATAATCCGTCTCCATTAGATAACATCATCGGCTTTTTGGTAAATCCGATGTTTCAGGGATTGCTTATTATGGTAATTTTCGGCGGAATATATTTTGAATTACAAACACCCGGCGTAGGATTTCCTTTGGCTGCCGCTGTTACCGCTGCCATTTTATATTTTGCCCCTCTTTACATCGAAAGTATCGCTACTCATTGGGAAATAGCAATGTTTATTGTAGGTTTGATATTAATTGCCGTTGAAATATTTGCAATTCCGGGATTTGGAGTTGCAGGAATATCGGGAATTATTTTAACCATTACGGGATTAAGCCTTGCTATGGTTGACTCATTTGAATTTGATTTTGAAGGCACAGGAGCTTTTGCCGGTGCTATAATAAGTGCTTTTTTATTTGTATTAGGCTCTTTGTTTGTTTCACTTGTGCTGTCAATAATATTGAGCAAACGAATGTTTGAATCAAGTTTCCTCGGCGGAAAAATATCACTGAAAGCATCGCAACCTACAAATGAAGGTTATTCAAGTGCCAATTTAAGTTTTAAAAACCTTGTGGGCAAAGAAGGCTTTGCTGAAACTACTCTTCGACCATCGGGTACTATCATTATCGACAATACTCCATACGATGCTAAATCGCAATACGGATATATTGAAAAAGGTTCAAAAATAAAAGTTGTAAAATACGAAACAACTCAACTATACGTTGTGCCTGTAAATAATTAATAAAAATATATATTTAAAAATAATTTAAAATAAAAATACAGAAATTATGAAAGGAAGATTTTTTATACTGTCGGTTTTACTGTTTGTTATTGCAACATCGTGCAACAACGATGAATACAAAGTATCAGAGAAAGGTCTTATTTATCGTTTTATAAAAGAAAACAAAAACAATCTTCAACCCGTTACGGGCGATGTTGTTACCTTAAATATGCGATACACAGCTCCCGACAACTCCGTTATTGAAGATTACAGCGTATTCAGAATTCAACTGAAAAAACCTTCACATCCGGGCGGATGTATCGAAGATGCCATAGCAATGATGCACAAGGGCGACAGTGCCATATTTATGATAAATGCGAATGATTATTACAAAAAAACACGAAAAATCCCTCTACCCGATGGACTATCGGTATCAGACAAACTGACATTTTACATTAAGTTAATAGATATAACACCTTTCGAAGATTTTGTGAAAGAACGAGAAATAGCTAAACTAAGCGATGAAATTGAAGAGGAAAAACTTTTGAAAGATTACCTGAAACGCACAAACATAACAACCGAACCAACCATGAGCGGACTTTATATTATTGAATTAAGAAAAGGAACAGGAAAAAGTCCCGTGCCCGGAAAAAAAGTAACAGTAAATTATATGGGATACTTTATCGACGGAAAAATATTTGATTCGTCATATGAACGAAAAGAACCTTTCTCGTTTAAATACGGAGTAGGCGAAGTTATTCAAGGTTGGGACGAAGGTTTAAGCAAAATGAAAGTAGGCGGAAAATATCAACTTATAATACCTTCGCATCTTGCTTACGGCGATGTGCAACATGGTCCTATTCCGCCAAATTCAACTTTGATTTTTGAGATAGAACTAATGGATGCCGAACAATAAAGGTATATATATAAATTGCCATATATTAAAAAATAACCTTAATGAATATAATTTTATTTAAAATAGTTGTTCTATTAACATTTGTGTTATTCTTTACACCAAAGAATATTCAATATCATATTAGTTTATTGTTACATTCAGCAGTTATATTAATCTCAAGTAATTGGGCTATAAATAGTTTAATTACAGCTTCAAAACTCAGCATTACTTTTATGCCTTTTTTAGGTAAAACCCTAAATATAGAGATAGACCAATTATCAGCTTTTTTTATTTTAGTTGTAAATTTTACAAGCTTAACCGGAATTATTTATGCCAAAGGATATTTACAATCGTACTTTAACAAAAAGAGCAAAACTGAAATAGCTTGGCATTTCTTCAATTTTCTTTGGCTTCATATTTCAATGCTTTTGGTAGTTATGCTTCGCGATGCCTTGGCGTTTCTTGTAATATGGGAAATAATGTCATTATCATCGTTTTTCCTTGTAATATTTGAAAGCGAAAAAGCAGAAACCATAAAAATTGGTATTAAGTACTTAATTCAAATGCACATAGGCGTAGTATTCTTAATGGTAGCTTTTATTTTGGCTTATGTTCAAACGGGTGCTGAATTTAGTTTCGATGGATTATCGATTTATTTTGCATCGCACAATCCGTTTTGGTTATTCTTACTTTTTTTCATTGGCTTTGGAATAAAAGCCGGATTTATTCCGTTGCATTCTTGGTTGCCACACGCACACCCTGCAGCACCTTCGCACGTTTCAGGCGTTATGAGTGGCGTAATGATAAAGATGGGAATTTATGGTATTTTGCGTGTGTTAATGTATATCCGTCACGACCTATTTTATATTGGTGTTTTTATTTTGGTTATTTCCTTAGCATCCGGGTTAATAGGAGTTTCATTAGCCATTGTTCAACACGATGTAAAAAAATTATTAGCCTATCACAGTATCGAAAATATTGGAATAATAGGTATTGGTATAGGATTGGGAACTATTGGATTAGCCGGGAATATTCCTATATTAACAGTGCTTGGTTTTGGTGGAGGAATATTACATATTCTTAACCACTCGCTGTTTAAATCCTTACTGTTTTATACTGCGGGTTCGGTTTATAAACAAACACATACACGTAATATTGAACAGTTGGGCGGATTAATTAAGAAAATGCCAAAAACTGCACTATTCTTTCTGCTTGGAGCATTGGCAATAAGTGGTTTACCTCCGTTTAACGGTTTTATCTCAGAGTTTTTAATTTATTCGGGGATATTTAAATCACTACATTCGGCAAGTTTATTTACCGATGTAATTTTAATGTTCAGTTTTGCAGGTTTGGCAATTATTGGCGGATTAGCATTGTTTTGCTTTACCAAAGTTTTTAGTATTATTTTTCTTGGCACAGCACGTTCATCAAAGGTAGAACAAGCAACAGAAGTAAATTCCGCAATGCTTATTCCCAATTTTATGATTGGTTTTATGATTATTTTAATAGGATTTGTTCCCATATTATTTATGCAACCACTATCACAAATAATCGCACTATTTACCACTAATACAAAAGTAATTAACTCGATTATTCCTACTTTAAACAATATTAGTTTATCATCAGGAATATTTATAATGTTTATTGGAATTGTTTGGCTGTTACGAACCTGGCAACAAAAACGACAAGTTATAAAACAAGGTGCAACTTGGGGCTGCGGATATACTGGTGCAAATCCTGCATTACATCAATATACAGCTACATCTTATGCCGATAATTTTGTGCAAATTTCCTCAAAATTAGTTAATGTAAAAAAGGAATTTACTAATTTTGAGGAAACAGAAATCTTTCCCAAAGAGAAAGATTTTGAAACACATTCAAGCGATATTTTCGAGGATAATTTAATAACAACACCAAGTGATAAATTATTGAAATTGTTTCATAAAATTGCAGTATTTCAAACAGGAAAAATACAACATTATTTATTGTATGCACTTGTGTTTTTGATAATAATTTTCCTACTCACTTACTTTAATCTGATTTAAAAATAATGATAAGTTTTTTATTAATATTAATCTCAGCAATATTTTTTGTAGGTGTAATTACAAAAGTAAAAGCAAAAATTGCTGCTCGTAAAATGCCATCGATTTTTCAGCCCGTTTACGATGTAATTCGCTTATTCAAAAAAGGTGCAATATACAGTCCTGTTACTTCTGTAATTTTCAAAATGGCACCTATAATTTATTTTTCTTCAATTGTTTTAGCCACATTTTTTATCCCTATTGGTTCGCAAAAAGCAATTTTATCTTTCGAAGGCGATT
>CAYQPP010000230.1:0-5966 GCA_964419235.1 uncultured Bacteroidales bacterium | reverse complement strand
CTTAATTTTCATTATTTTACCCCTCTATCAACCAGCAATTGCTGGTTGATATCTCTCCTAAAAATTAGGAGAGAATATATGGAACCCCGAGGCAAAGCCTCGAGGAATTTTTTTGATCAAATACAGGGCGTTGCCCTGTACTAATGCTTTAGAGGCTTTCAGCCTCAAGTTTGAAAAATTGAGGCAAACAAGTAGATAAGCATAATAATTAATTATTGCTATGCAGGTAAAATCTTTACCATTCTTTTTTATTGAATTAATGTTTAACTTTAAAAATAAATTATTTACTATTGTTTTATCACAAATATATAAATAAAGCTAATTAGAAACAGCCAATGGCTGATAAATATTGAGCCACGCACAGCCTGTCCCAAAATTGATTCGGGAAGCATTGATTAAATACTTATGGCAAATTATTATCAGTAAGGCCTAAATTATATACACATGAAAATTATAGGAGTACAAGACTATTATGCCGACGATTTATCGTACTGTTACGGGTGTGGACGCTTAAACCATACAGGACACCAGATTAAAACCCGTTGGGATGGCAACGAAACCCTAAGCACATTTACGCCAAAACCCGAGCATACGGCAATACCCGGCTTTGTTTATGGCGGACTACTTGCCTCATTAATTGATTGCCACGGTACAGGGTCGGCAGCATTAGCATTTGCAAAAGAAAATAAAATTGAACTTAAAGAATTTAACGCACCGCGGTTTGTTACAGGTTCATTAAAAGTTAACTATTTAAAACCCACGCCAATGGGTGTTGAGCTGCAAATACGAGGCAAGATTAAAGAGGTTAAAACCCGTAAAGTAATTACTAATATTGAATTGCTGGCAAATGGGGTAGTTTGCGCTACCGGAGAGGTTTTGGCAGTTTTAATACCCGAAAACTTTGGTAAAAAGAAGTAACTTTTATATTAACCATAAAAAATGCAAAGTTAGGTTGTAGCTGTATTGACAAACAGCATGTTATCTGATATTTCATCAAAATTTAAAACAAAAATGTTAAATAAAAATGAATTTTATTAAAAATAATTAGGTGGTATAAAAAATATGGTTTACTTTTGACAAAATTTAAAATTAATAAAAATGAACAAAGGAACAGTAAAATTCTTTAATGACACAAAAGGTTTTGGTTTTATTAAAGATCACGAATCAGAGAAAGAGTATTTTGTACACGTATCTGGTTTAATCGACGAGATTAATGAAGATGATGAAGTAACTTTCGATCTTCAAGAAGGAAAAAAAGGATTAAATGCAGTTAACGTAAAACTATCATAGTTATACAATAAGTAACACATTTTAAGATTCCGGGCTCCACAAATTTTTGTGGAGCTTTTTTTTTGCCTAATAAATACAGTAAATCAGCTGTTTATAATAAATAATTTATTTACAAGCAACCTTTTGCCTACACATGCTGTCTTTAAAAAATTAATAAACAAATTATTTGTTATGCAGAATTTTCGTAATATTTTCTATTTCGGTATTTTGTTGCTCTTTTTATCAAATTGCAGCAAATCAGATTATGATGATGGAGGCTCAACTCTTGATAAATTAAGTTCGTCATCATTTACTTCTGGTGAAGGCGTATCTAATGGAGAAAACGGAAATAACGATACAATTCAATCAGGCCAGATAACCGCCGGCGAATGGAGTGACTTGCAAAATTGGAATTTCTGGAAAGACCTTCAGCAAAACCAAGATTTGATGAGTACGGTCGAAAAATGGTCGTTCTACAATTCAAACCGTATTAGTTTTATTATTAAAGACCTTAACCAACAGCCTGCCGAAGGCTGTTTGGTTAAACTTAAAGAGGATGGCAATATTATTTGGGAAACAAAAACCGATAACACGGGGCAGGCCGAATTGTGGTATAACCTTTTTACCGACTCAGAACCAAACAACGCATTAACTGCAACAATATCATACAATGGTTTTGACACCGATATTGACAATCTACTCTACTATACCGATACAGCCAATATTATTCAACTTTCGTTTGCAACTACACAACCTACACAGGTTGATATACATTTTATGGTTGATGCCACCGGCTCAATGGGCGACGAGCTCGAATACCTTAAAGTTGAGCTAAACGACGTTATACAAAAGGTACAGTCAGAAAATTCAAACCTCACATTCCGTTTTGGCTCTGTTTTTTATCGCGACATAGGCGATGAGTACATAACGCTAAAAAGCAGTTTTAACAGTAGCAAATCGGTTCTTATCGATTTTATAAGCAGCCAAAGGGCTAGCGGTGGTGGCGATTATGAAGAGGCTGTACACACTGCTTTAAACGAATCGCTTTTTAATCAGGACTGGGGCACAAACAATAAGGCCAGCCTATGCTTTATTGTTTTAGATGCTCCACCGCACCTCACATCGCAGGTAATCGACAATATCCACCAATCGGTTGAATATGCTGCAAAACAAGGCATAAAGCTTATTCCTATTGTTGCAAGCGGCATTGATAAAAATACTGAATTTTTAATGCGTTTTATGGCTATTACCACAAACGGGACTTATGTTTTTATTACCAATGAGAGTGGTATAGGCAACGAGCATTTAGAACCCACGATAGGAATTTACCAACCCGAATACTTAAATGCGTTATTAGTACGTTTAATAAATAAGAATATAAAATAGTGCCCTTATTGCGATCTCCTACTTCTAAGGAGAACTACTACTATAATCAAAAAGCCCCCCAATTTCCTCGGGGGGCTTTTCCTTTTACCATATTGCAGACCAAAAACAATCAACCGTTTTTAGTTTGCTTTTTTTATAAATTTAATGCTTGCTTAATAAGCTTAGGTATCTCTATTGGCTCTTTGGCAACCTTAACCCCTACCGCCTCAAAAGCTTTTATTTTTTCAGATGCAGTACCCGAACCGCTGGTTATTAATGCGCCTGCATGTCCCATACGTTTTCCGGGAGGGGCTGATTGCCCTGCAATAAATGCCACAACGGGCTTGGTAATATTCTCTTTGATAAAAGCCGCAGCTTGCTCTTCAGCATCACCACCAATTTCGCCGCATAGCACAATTGCATCAGTATCTTTATCAGCTTCAAACATTGTGAGCAACTCTTTGTAATGCAGTCCTATCACTGGGTCGCCACCAATACCAATACATGTACTCTGTCCAATACCGTTGGTTGTTAACTGGTTAACCATTTCATAGGTTAGTGTTCCGCTTCGCGATATTAGCCCGACTTTACCCTCTTTAAAGATATTTGTTGGCAAAATTCCGGCAAGGCTCTGTCCGGGCGATATTAATCCCGGGCAATTAGGCCCTATCATCTTTGTTCCGTTTCTTTCTAATATTGGAGTAACCCTAATAACATCAATTGTTGGGATACCTTCGGTAATTGCAATTACCAGCTTTACTCCTGCCTCAGAGGCCTCTGCTATGGCATCGGCGGCAAAGCCCGGTGGAACAAAAATTATTGAGGTGTTGGCGCCTGTGGCCTTTACGGCATTTTCAACAGTGTTAAAAACAGGAATGCCATCTACTTCTTGTCCCTCTTTACCCGGCGATACTCCGGCAACAACCTTAGTTCCGTAACCTTTCATTGTTTTGGCGTGAAAACCCCCATCGCGCCCGGTTATGCCTTGCACAACCAATTTTGTATCATTATTAATTAATATGCTCATATTATTAAATCTTTTTATATTAAAATTAATCCGACAATAAATTATTTGGTTGCTTCAATTACTTTTCGTGCTGCTTCGCCCATTGTTTCGGCAGTAATTAAATCGGTATTGCCTTTTAATAGTTCACGTCCCTCTTTTGCGTTTGTTCCCGATAAGCGGATAACAATAGGGATATTAACATCCATTTGCTTAAAAGCCTCCAAAAGACCGCATGCAACATCGTCGCAGCGTGTTATTCCGCCAAAAACGTTTATTAGCACGCCTTTAACCTTTTTGTCGTTAAGCAGGTACTCCATTGCATGAACTACCTTTTGCGGGTTCGAGCTTCCGCCGATATCTAAAAAGTTTGCAGGCTCACCGCCATATAGTTTAATCATATCCATTGTGGCCATTGCCAACCCTGCACCATTTACCATACAGCCAATATTGCCGTCTAATTTTATATAGCTCAATCCCTTTTCGGTAGCTTCTACCTCAAGTTTTTCATCCTCGGTATAATCAGCCATAGCCGCATATTCAGGATGGCGGAACAGAGCATTGTCGTCAAGGTTTATTTTTGCGTCAAGCGCAATAACTTTGTCGTTGTTATCAATTACCAGCGGGTTTATTTCTGCCAGCGATGCATCCTTATCCATATAAACCTGATACAATTTTACCAAAACATCGGCTGCCTGCCTAACGTGGCTACCGTTTTTCATGACTTTAAAAAATACGTTGCGTGCTTGGTGCGGCTGTAACCCTACCAATGGGTCAATTGCAACTTTAATTATCTTTTCAGGATTTGTTTTTGCTACCTCCTCAATTTCAACACCACCCTCGGCACTAACCATCAACAAAACCGACTTGGTGTTCCTGTCGTTGATTAACCCCACATAAAACTCATCTTTAATATCAACAGCCTTACAAACCATAACTTTTTCAACGGTAAGGCCTTTAATATCCATACCAATAATATCGTTTGCAGCTTGAACAGCTTTATCTTTCGAGGTGCAAAATTTTATACCTCCTGCTTTTCCCCTGCCACCAACTAATACCTGGGCCTTTACAACCACATCGGTATTTAAGGTTTCGTAAGCATTGACAACTTGTTCAACTGTTTCACACACTATTTGTTGTTGAACCGGCATCTGATAATCGGCGAAAATCTCTTTCGCTTGATATTCATGAATCTTCATAAGCAATTATTATTTAAATACAATTATATTTGAATATGGTAATTATCTTTATTATCTTTTTAACACTGAAGTTATCAATTTTTCAACACATAAAAGTAATTAATGTTCATTAAAGTAACGATGCTCAATAGCATAATATTAATCTATTTCAGAACATATTATTATATGTAGATATATAGATTATTTTATTTAAAATAATTTGTCTAATCACAATCAATTTATAATGAAAAAGTTTTATATTAACCCCGAAACGTGCTCACAATGTGGTATTTGTACTGAAGTTTGTCCTGCTTTAATTATTGAAAAAGACAGTTCTAACAAAGTTGATTTTAAACCAAACGATTTGCATTTATGCCTTAAGTGTGGACAATGCATGGCGGTATGTCATACAAAATCTGTTTTTGCAAATGGATTTCAATACGAAAATGATTTTTTTGATTTTTCAGAAAACAACGATTTTTTTTCATTAATAGAACACCGCCGCTCTGTTCGCAGGTTTAAACCAAAACCAGTAAGCAAAGATGAGATAAACAAAATATTATATGCCGTATCACAAGCACCACATGGCGACTCGCAACATCATGTTGAGGTTACTATAATAAACAGCCGCAATAAAATAATGGAAGCCCTTCCTATAATGTCGGAGTTTTACGATAAACTTGCCAAATGGCTACACAACCCATTTATACGCCAAATGATAAAATTAAAAAAAGGGAATGATACTCTCAATACCTTAAAAAACCATCTATTGCCAAGAATAGAGAATGGTAATTACAAGCATATCTCTTTTGATTATGACGGAATAACACGAGGAGCCCATACTTTACTTATTTTTCATGCCAATAAAGATTCGGAAGAACACACTCAGGATTCATATATTTTTGTAACCTATGCCACACTTGCCGCACAGGAGCTTGGACTCGGTTCAACAGTAATTGGACTTGTGCCTGCTGCTATAAACAAAAGCAGTGAATTAAAAAATATATTCAATATACCCAAAAACCATGATGCAGTAGTTTCGCTAATTGTGGGGTATCCAAAATTCAAATACCGTAGAGGGATAAAGCGTGAGTTGAAAAAAATAAATTGGATTGATTAAAGGAATACCTTATTAATACACCGGCAACGCT
>CAYQPP010000229.1:0-6026 GCA_964419235.1 uncultured Bacteroidales bacterium | reverse complement strand
TAATGGGCAATTCCTAATTTTTTAAAGGTCTAACAAGTTTGCTGAGGGGCATAAAAACTATTCGTTGTCAAGTATGTCTTTTGCCGAAAAGGTTTTGCGTATTTTGTTTTTTGAATACTTGAAACCTATTACCATAATATCATCAATTTGATCGAAACTACCTTTCCAAGCTTCAAATGTGCGGTGTAATATTGCAGTATGTTCCTTAATAGGGCGGTGGTTTATGTCGGTTAATAGTTTTTTAAACCTTTTAAAGTTAAATTTTTTCTCTCCCAATTCGTCAAACTGCGATGTGTAACCATCAGAGAACATATAAACAATATCGTCTTCTTCAAGTTTAATATAGGTGTTGGTAAATATTTTTTGAATATGATCGTAGTATTCGCCAATTGGATATATGCTGCCTTTATATGTAATCGGTTCGCCATTTTTTAATATAATTAGTGGGCGTTGTGCGCCTGAAAATTTCATTTCGTCTGTATCTAAATCAATACTGCAAACGGCAGTATCCATTCCTTCAAATCTTTGTTCTGCATGGTTGTTATAAATCAACAGGTCAGATATTTCATTATCAATGCGCGAAAGTATCAAAGCAGGATCGTCAATATGCTCATAGTTTACCAGATGGTTTAAAATGGTCATACCTATCATGCTCATAAAAGCACCCGGAACCCCATGCCCTGTACAATCGGAGGCTACAATAATAATTTTGTTTTTTATTTTTGAGAACCAGTAAAAATCACCGCTTACAATATCGCGGGGTAAAATATAAACAAACGATTCGGAGAACAGCTTTGTAAAATCGTCGGGTTGGGGCAGTAGCGACTCCTGAATGCGCTGGGCATAATTTATACTTGCCGTAAGGTCGTCTTGCTTGTTTTCTATCAGGTTTTTTTGGTGGTCGAGCAGTTTGTATGCCTCATTGAGTTTTCGGTTCGATTGGTACAAAAATTCAGATTGCTCCTCTATCTGGTTGTTCCGCTCCTCAATGTTGTTTACCATCCTGTTGAAATTCTCGGACAGTATAGAAATTTCATTGTGTCCTTCAACAGTAACCCTTTCAGAGTAATTTCCGTTTGCAATAATTTTCGATTTGTTGATTAAATGCAATATAGGCTGTACAATAAGTTTTGAGCGGAAATATATTATTAAATAAACCAGAGTTAATGATATAATCAGGATAATAAATATCTTGATTTTCTCGTTTCGCATAAACTGCAATTGGCTTGAAGTGTCGTTTGCTATCCTTATTATATTTCCATTATAAATTTTTGGATTAATATCGGGCAGATAAAAATAGGTATAGTTAATATGTGATTTGTCGTCTTTATTATAAGGAATTGTAATTACCTTGCCTTTTATTAAGTCGGGTATGCTCGATAAATGTTCGGGAATAAATTCATTACGTAGATTTAACGGTTCCGGTTTGCCCGATGCAAGAAAAAACAGGTTGACTGATACTAAATTAGGTTTTTTTTGTGGAATTTCTTCCAAATGGCTAACCATGTAATCATATATTTTGTCGGCCTGTGTGCTGTAAAGTCCAATTTCAATAATATAGTTGCCATCGACTGTGGGTTGATAGCTGTATTTTTTATATCTCTTGGTTTTTGTTTCAAAGAAAAACTTAGGGCTGTCAAATTTGCCACCGTCAAAAATATCTAACAAAAACTGTTTATGGGCATCACTAAAACTAAAAAAATTAATATATAAATCTTCCCTAAAGGTTGTGTTTACAACTATCCCGTCGCGATTAATTACATAAAGGTCAACATTGTCAATGTCCATACCAAGTTTTTTGCGTATGGCGTTTAAATCGGTATTTTCAATATTGAATGTATTTGTAAAATATTCATTGACCAATTTGTTGCTGTAATCTCGCATATGATCCTCCATAGGATCTTCAATAATTGAGAGGGCTACAAATTGAAGTTCAACAAACGACCTTATTTCATCATAAATAAAGTTTTTTTCTGTTTCGTTGTGTCGCAGCAGTATTTTTTTTGTATTCTTATAACTGAATATACCAATTATTAATAGCCCGAAAATTACCGGAAGTACTATGTTTAGAAGTAATTGAGTATATATCCTGTTTGTTTTCACTATCTATATAATTGTTTCGGAATGCCATAAATAAACTCGTTAAATATAGCAAAATAACCTTTAATTGAAACATTTTACGGTTAAAGTTGGGTAATTGTTTTACGAATTGCAACCAATTTTGTCAATAAATCTTCAAGGTAATCGAGCTTTAACATATTTGCCCCGTCCGATAAGGCTTTTGATGGGTTGGGGTGCGTTTCGATAAAAATACCGTCAACACCAACAGCAATCCCTGCACGTGCCACGGTCTCGATTAAATCAGGTTGCCCTCCGGTTACACCCGATGCTTGATTGGGTTGTTGAAGTGAATGGGTAATGTCGAGTATTACCGGAAAGCCTGTTTTTTGCATTTCGGGAATTCCGCGGTAATCAATTAATAAGTCTTGATAGCCAAATGTTGTTCCCCTTTCGGTAAGCATAACATTTGGGTTGCCGGCATCGGTAACTTTTTGGGCGGCAAACTTCATGGCGCCGGCTGCCAAAAACTGCCCCTTTTTTATATTCACTATTTTGCCTGTTTTTGCTGCGGCCTCCAATAAATCGGTTTGGCGGCATAAAAAGGCGGGTATCTGTAAAACATCGACATATTGTGCTGCAAGTGCTGCCTCGTCGGCTGTGTGTATGTCGGTTACTACCGGAATATTAAAATGTTTGCGCACCCTATCAAGTATCTCAAGTGCTTTTTTGTCGCCAATTCCGGTAAACGAATCTTTTTTGCTTCGGTTTGCCTTGCGGTACGATGCCTTAAAAATATATGGTATTTGCAATTTGTCGGTAATTGCTTTTACTTTTTGGGCAACCTCAAAAACTAAATCTTCATTTTCAACCACGCATGGGCCTGCCAATAAAAAAAAGTTTTTTGAGTCGGCAAATTTAATATTCGGGATTGATTTTATCATTGTATTTTTTTCACAAATGTAATAAAGATGTTTTGATTTAATCAAAAATAATTTATTTCATAAAAAATGACAATTTTAGGGCAAACATTAAGTGATAAATAATACCTATTTTTGCGGTAGTTAAATATTATTGAAAATGAGCGATACTATTTGTGCAATATCAACAGCGGCAGGCAATGGTGCTATATCTGTAATAAGGCTTTCGGGAAGTAAGGCTTTTTCTGTTACCGAAAAGGTATTTTATCCTGCCAAAGCAGGTGTAAAAATTAAGCAGCAAAAAACACATACCGTACTGTTTGGCAGTATAAAAGATGGCGAAGATATTATAGATGAGGTTCTTGTGTCGGTTTTTAAAGTCCCGCATACATTTACGGGAGAAGATACGGTTGAGATTTCTTGCCATGGCTCGCAATATATACAACAGCGGCTTTTACAATTGCTTATAAAGCATGGTGCAAAACTTGCCATGCCGGGCGAATTTACCCAGCGTGCTTACCTTAACGGGAAAATGGATTTGTCGCAAGCCGAGGCGGTGGCCGATTTGATAGCCTCAACGAGTGCGGCTGCGCATAAAATAGCTATAAACCAGTTGCGCGGCGGTTTTTCAAACGAGCTGTCGGGGCTAAGGGGTGATTTGTTGCAATTTATTTCGCTTATTGAGCTCGAGCTCGATTTTAGCGAGGAGGATGTGGAATTTGCCGATAGGACAGCACTTTTAAAGCTGGTTAACAAAATTGAATCGGTAATTGGCGGTTTAATTAAATCGTTTGAACTGGGCAATGCCATAAAAAATGGAGTGCCGGTGGCAATTGTGGGCGAGCCGAATGTTGGCAAATCAACCCTGCTAAATGCAATTTTAAATGATGAAAAGGCAATAATATCAGAAATTGCCGGTACAACGCGCGATGCCATTGAAGACACCTTTAATTATAAAGGCATAACATTTAGGTTTATCGATACCGCCGGTTTAAGGGATACAACAGACACAATAGAAAATCTTGGTATTGAAAAAACATATCAAAAGATAGGCCAAGCAAAGGTGGTGCTTGCTCTGTTTGATGCAAATGATTCAGCTGAAAAGGTTGAGGCCGGATTGGGCGCAATTATTGAAAAAGCCGAGCAAGGCAAAACAATTATATTGGTACGCAGCAAGGTTGATGCAGCAAAGCATAAACCGCAAATTGTTAAAAACCCGAAAATTCAATCGCAAATAAATATTTCGGCAAAAAACAGAGATAATATTAACGAGCTTCTCGATGAAATATTAAAGTCGATTAGGCTCGATTCGTTGGAAAACAACGAGGTTATAGTTTCAAATATACGCCATATTGAGGCGTTAACCCTTGCTTTAGAAGCATTGCTGCGCGCAAAAGAAGGAATGGGGGCGGGGGTTTCAAATGATTTTTTGGCAATGGACATACGTGAGGTAATCCACCATTTGGCAGGCATTACCGGCGACGAGATTACTACCGATGAAGTGCTTGGCAATATTTTTGGCCAGTTTTGCATAGGGAAGTAAGAGGCTTTTGTTTTTCTAATTATTATAAAAATGAGAAGAATTCTATTTTTAGTATTTTTTTGTTATTCGCATACGCTGTTTTCGCAAGAGTTAGATATTTTAATAAAAGAGACACCACCATATTATAAGTCTCAAAATATTAATGTTGAAATTTATTTGGTAAACAATACAGACGATTCAATTATCTATTTTGATTCACGGGGTTATTCATGGGGATCGTTTAAAGAGGTTTGGGAATTAAATGAAAATAACAGGTTTATTGAGGTACTATCACTCAATAGCGATCATGATTGTAAATTTACCGATAGTGCCATTATAACCCTTCAGCCTAACAAGCGGAAGTTGATTAGGGAACATCCTATTTTTTTAGAAGCAAGCGGAGATTACAGCTTGACATATACCCAACACCAGTCGGCTGAATATGTTAATAAAAAACTTGCCGATAATACAGTTACCGATTCAGCAATACAAAGCATTACAACATTCAGCGTTTCAAAGAATATTAAATTCGATGTTTTTAAAAAATATGATACCACTATTACCGAAGTAATTGATATGACTTGGGAGGAGTGGAAAGATTATAGCCATGTTAAGGTATATTCGAGGCATAAGCATTTTGACAATTTATATGCCGCATACCGATTTCCGCAAGACGTATATGCGCTTACGTTGTTTTGTAATGGTTATAGCGAGGAGGAGATAATAAAAATAGGCACACTTAAAAACCTCAAATCTTTAAAACTTATCAACTATAATCTTAATTATTTTCCACAAGAGTTGGCTGCTTTAAATTTGTATGAATTAACTATTATACCAAAAGACACAATACATATCGATTTTAATTACGGGTTATCGAAAGATACAACCTTGCGTAAGCTTACGGGTAAGTTTTATGGTAGTTTCCCCGAGCATATTTTAGCATTAAAAGAGTTGGTTTATCTCGATATAAGCGATAGTTACCTTTCGGTATTTCCTGATTTAAGCCCTTTGCAAAATTTGGAAGTTTTAATATCGAATAATAATAATATCAGCACATTAAATGGTGTGGGGTTAAATAAATTGCCAAAGCTGAAAGAGCTGAATTTGAGCGGTAATAAAGAGATTGATAAATTTGGGGAGGTTTTAAACTGTACAAGCCTTGAATTTTTAACCATTAACAGAAACAAAATAACTGTTATTCCCGATTCTATTGAGAATTTAGCAAAATTAAAAAAGCTGAGTATATCAAACAGTTTGGTTGACGTATCGGACAGTATAGGTAAGTTAAGCGATATGAGATATCTTAATTTTGGAGGAAACACAAAATTAACTTACCTGCCCGCCACTATTGTTAACATGAAAAAACTTGTTTATTTAAGCATTGTCCGTACCCAAATAAAGCAATTGCCCGAGGGGATAGCGGAATTGCCGCTTAAAGAAGTTATGATTAAAAACAGTGATTTTGAGATAACTAAAGATTACAAAGTGCTTAAAAAAAGGCTTAAGCAGGACTTTAAGGAGTAATT
>CAYQPP010000228.1:0-6031 GCA_964419235.1 uncultured Bacteroidales bacterium | reverse complement strand
TTATTTATATGGACTGGTATTTAAAAGTTTTAAAAAATTACAAAGATTTTAACGAATTTCTAACAAATAAAATTTAAGCTATGAAAAATTATTTTGATGCAATCCCCCGGGACCTATTAGAGAAAACAATTAGAGTAAATACAACCCATGATGTAAAAACATTTTTTTTAATGAAAAAGGCTTTAGAAACAGCTATGCAATTTATTCATAAAGATTTTTACATGGCTTGTGAGCAGGAAGCAAAAGACTTAACACTAATTAATACACTATTATCACATTCAATTGAGGATACAATAAACGATGCTGAAAAATAGGCTGTCCTTTTTTTTATGGATTTTGATTTGAATATTGCCAAGAAATAATTTTAAAAATGGAAGCACTTAATAAATTAGAGGTTGTTGTTTCTTTTAGAATAAGAAACCCCGACAAAAAGAAACTTGATAAGCTTTGCAAAGCATTAGGTCAAGACAAATCAGAATTTTTTCGTAAACGTATTATTAACATAATTAATGATTTAAAATTATGAACATTCTTATTTTATCGGCTGCACCAAACAGCAGCGCAACAAAAAGCATTATTAATGCAGTAAAAAAAAGAGGGCATACAGCAATAGTAAAAGACCCTGCATATTTGTATTTACTTGTATCTGAAAATGTATCAGGTTTTGACCGTATTTATGATGGTTTTGATAAACAAAACACTCCTGAACGATTAAAGGCAAAGGATATTGATGCAATTATTTCAAGAATCGGTGGAAACTTAGAATACGGTGCAGCAGTACTGGAACATTTGAATAATAATCTTAAAATATTTAGTACACAAAAGGCTACCGGTATAAAAATAGCTGCAAACAAGCTGATTAGTACCCAAAAATTAAGCCAAGCAAAAATAAAAGTACCACAAACTATTTTAGGTGATAGGGCGGTACATGCAAAGTGGATGATTGAACAGATTGGAGGTTTACCCTCAATAGCAAAAGGTTTAAAAGGTTCACAAGGTAAATCCATTTATCCTTTAAATGACGAATATCAAAGCAATGTGTTTTTATCAAACTTTTACCATAAAAAAGATAATCTATTATTGCAAAACATGATTGATTCAGGTGGTAAAGATATTAGAGCCATTGTAATTGATGGAAAAGTAATTGCAGCAATGGAACGGACCGCAAAAGATGGCGAATTAAGAAGTAATATAAGTCAAGGCGGTTCAGGGAAAAAAATTGCTTTATCGGATGCAGATAAACAAATATGTATTGATGCTTCAAGGGCTTGTGGTTTAGAGGTATCAGGCGTTGATTTAATGAAAGCTAAAGACGGTACAACCTTTGTTATTGAAGTTAATGGTAATTACGGTTATCAGATAGAAAGTATTACTGGTATTGATATTTCTACCCCATTAGTTGTATATTGCGAAGATAATTATAAAAAAGGTAATAAAGCTCCACAGGCAACGCCTACAAACAGAGTTGCACCAGTTAGAGAAAATGTAATTAAAGAACCGGAAGAGGAATCTTTTGCGGAAATATTATCACGTGTTACTAATGAATATTTATAATTATTAAATTTTAATTTCGGCTTGTTGTTCTACTTTAAAAGGTAGGTTTTATATAAAGGGTATAATTTCGGTTATATCCTTTTTTTTTGTGCTTTTTTTGAAAAATAATTGATTGGTCGCAACGAAAAAGAATACATTATTTAGAACAATTCTAAATAAAAAATATTTTCGCATCAATAATATAAGTGTTAGTTGATAATCAGGCTTTTATAATACTAAAAGTAGGATTTCACTTGCTTTTACACTCTTTACACCCTGCGCCACGCTATAAAATTTTGGTCGCTACTAAAAAATATTTTTAGCGTTATATGCCTAATATTATTAACTATAAACAAATCAATTGCCCCCTATTTGCCCCTGTAAAAAACAAATACCTTGAATAACAATTAATTACAAGTATTAAAGTACCCCCACCAGGACTCGAACCTGGATCTACAGTTTAGGAAACTGCTATTCTATCCCTTGAACTATGGGGGCAATAAAGTGGCGCAAAAGTAAATAAAAAAAGCAATACTCGCAATATAAAATAATTTGGGCATAGTATTAATTGCTATATCTTTGTTGTTTAATAAAAACAGTTTGAAAAAAGGATTAGTAATAAAATCGACAGGCAGCTGGTACAGGGTTAACCCCGACGAGGGCAATACCGTTGATTGTAAAATAAGGGGGAAATTCCGCCTAAAAGGCATTAAAACCACAAACCCTGTGGCTGTTGGCGACATTGTTGATTTTAAAATTGATGAGAAAACAGGTTTTGGAGTAATTACAAAAATCCATCGTCGTAAAAACTATATCATCCGAAAATCAATAAACCTTTCGAAACGCGCACATATTATTGCGGCAAATATCGATCAGGCAATTTTAATGGTAACACTTGCAAAGCCAAAAACATACCCCGAATTTATCGACCGCTTTTTGGCTTCGGCCGAAGCTTATTCAATACCGGCAAAAATTATTTTTAACAAGATTGATTTATATAATAAAGAAATAATAAGCGAGATGCAGCAGTTAATCTCAACCTATACAAAAATCGGGTACGATTGCTTTTCAATTTCTGCAAAACAAAAAAAAGGAGTTGATGAAATTACAGAGTTGCTCAACAATAAGATTTCGGTTTTGGCAGGGCACTCGGGTATTGGCAAATCAACACTTATTAATGTTATTGAACCGGGATTAAACCTTAAAACAAACGAAGTTTCTGAAGCCCACGATTCGGGTATGCATACAACTACATATCCTGAAATGCATGCTTTAAAAAGCGGGGGTTATATTATTGATACACCTGGCATTAAAGGATTTGGTATTGTTGATATGGATAAGAAGGAAATATCGCATTTTTTTCCTGAAATATTTGCTATTCGCAATAAATGCCAATACTATAACTGTACACATTCGCACGAGCCCAATTGTGCAGTAAAACAAGCCGTTGATAATGGCGAAATAAGCGCAACACGATATAAAAGCTACATTAGTTTATTAATAGGCGACGACGATGAAAAATACCGTACTGTACCGTATTAGCATAATTTGCTTGGTTTTGCTGTTTTTGTTTGGCTGTAACCAAAACAAACGGCACGAGCCTAAAAAAACTCCTTTAAAAAACCTTGCAAAACAAAATACCATAAAAAAGCCTGCTAAAAAGGGCGTGCACAAAAATAAAATTGTAAGGCTAACCAATGCAAATATCGAAAAAGAGCTTTTAAAGTACGGAAACCAAAACAGGGAGTCCGTTGTGTTAATGAAAACCCCCAAAGGCAACATGAAAATAAAATTGTATGAGAACACGCCTTTGCACCGAGCCAATTTTATAAGGCTTATAAAAAACAACTTCTATAAAAACACAATGTTTTACCGCGTGGTAAACAATTTTATGATTCAAGGCGGTGATAACGACGACTGGGAAAGGCAAACCATAAAAAACCGCATGGGCGATTACACAATTCCGGCCGAGTTTCGTGCCGAAAATATTCACAAAAAAGGAGCAATGAGCATGGCGCGCGAATATGAAAACAATCCCGAAAAAAGGAGCGTGTCGTTTGAATTTTTTATTGTTCAGGGAACAAAATATTCTGAAGGGGAGCTGTTGGGAGCCGAGCAAGAGTACGGCATAAAAATTTTGCCCAAGCACAAACAGATTTATAAAACTGTTGGCGGCACCCCACACCTCGATGGCGAGCACACAGTTTTTGGGCAGGTTATCGAAGGGCTTAACGTAATCGACTCAATTGCAGCGGTAAAGGTTGACGAAGGCGACTGGCCTATTGAGGATATCACTATTGAATTCCAGATTTTGAAATAACCATTATAATTTTCTATAAAGATAATTATCTTTGATAGCATAAAAATTTTGTAACTATTAACATAAAATACACACGATGAACTTATTATTAATCAGCAATTCAACTATGGCCGGCGAGGCTTATTTAGATTACCCGAAGCAAAACATAGCCGATTTTTTGGGGAGCAAACCGGTAAAAGCACTATTTATACCGTATGCCGGGGTTACTGTAACTTGGGACGATTATGAGGCAAAAGTAAAAGGGCGTTTTAACGAAATTGGCCACGATTTGGTCTCAATACACAAATTTAGCGACCCTGTAAAAGCAGTTGAGGAAGCCGAGGCAATTGTTGTGGGCGGCGGAAACACATGGAATTTACTTAGAGAAATTCACGACAATATGCTTACCGAGCCTATACGCAAAAAGGTATTGGGCGGCACAAAATATATCGGATGGAGCGCCGGTTCAAACATGGCATGCCCAACAATAAAAACCACCAACGATATGCCTATTATCGACCCAAAAGGTTTTGATGCGTTAAACCTTATACCTTTTCAGATTAACCCGCATTACTTAGATAAAAACCCCGAAGGGCACGGCGGCGAAACCCGCGAAGACCGTATTATGGAGTTTTTGGAGGCAAATAAAGATATGACAGTAGCCGGACTGCGCGAAGGTTGCATGTTTGTTATTGAAGGCGAAAATTATGGATTTATCGGAAAGTTGCCGTTGAGGATTTTCCAATACGGCAAAGACCCTTATGAGGTTGAACCCAATGCCGATTTCAGTTTTTTATTCAAGGTTTAATAGAATATAGTACCTATAAAATTTGCCTGAAATATTTTTGATATTGTGATTACTATAAATTTGCAAAATAGACTTTATATGATAGCTGCATTTATGTAAATTGCAACCTGCAGCTTTACCAAATAGTTAGCAACAATAATATTTACAAACCTTTAATAATATTATTTTGATGAAAAATATTATTTTCATTAATACTTTTTTATTTGTTTTAGTATTTCAATCATTTGCACAAAAAGGGTATGTGGTTGATAACAAAGGTAATATTATACCTTATGTAAACATTAGTTTTATAGATGATAATGGTAATTTTTTAGGTTGGACTACTGGTAAAGATGGGGCTTTTAGAATTGCAAATCAAGTATTGTCTAATACCGACAGCCTTACCATATCGTGTATTGGTTATTTTGTAAAAACATTACCCTTATCAGTATTAATAGAAAATGAAGAAAATGTTATAGTGTTAGAATCAAAGAACTATAATATTGCTGAAGTAACTGTAACTGATGCCAAAATAAAAACAACAACAAAAACATTTGGTACATTTAAAAACAAAAGTGATGCAGGGGGTTATTTCCCGTTATGGAATGAAATAGCACTTTTTATCCCAAATAAAGAAAAAAAAGCTGGCTATTTGAAAAATGTTAAAATAAAGTTAGTTAATGCAGTAAAGTCAGAATTAGAATTAAGGATTCATGTTTACAGTGCCTGTGTAGATAAATATGGGCCACAGCAAGAACTGTTAAAAGAGTCGGTATTGGCTAATAGTAAAAACATACAGAGTAAATGGGTTGTAATTGATATAGAGAAGTATAAAGTTGTATTTCCAAAAGAAGGTTTATTCATAGGCTTTGAATTTTTACCGCCAGATGGGTTAAACATAATGGACACAAAGCAACGTTGCATAATAATGAAAACTGACAATAATAAACCTTTGAGAGTTCAGCGAGGATTTGTTCATAAAAATGACAAATGTTACACTTGGATTCGATATTTTCAAACAAAAACAATTAAAAATTTAGATACTGTTTTTGAGGGCGGAAAATGGTACTTTGAAGGAGATAAAGGTTGCTATTTTCCTAAAATAGGATTAACAAATGTTATAATGAGTACTGATGTAATATTTTATAAATAATACTTGATTAAAGTCCACTTTAAACTACCCTGCAAAATAGCAAAGGATTGTTTAATTTAGTTATATTTGTTGTACACCATTGATAATCAATAATTTATTCTGCAGCCATATTTTAGGACAAGACAAACACCTAACTTTCACAATTCGGTATATTAAACTATCTGATTATTTTTTATGCGTCCCGTCGCAAAAGGGTTTGTTGATTGATTTTCCGCAGCTGCATAAATATACTCTATCTGCCGACGATAAAACATTTCCG
>CAYQPP010000227.1:0-6035 GCA_964419235.1 uncultured Bacteroidales bacterium | reverse complement strand
AACGAATATCATTTTGTTTTTTAGTATTATTTAAATCTTCCAACTTTTTATTTAACATCGAAAGCGAGTTATTATCTTTTGCAGTTAAGCTCTGCACAAAAGCACCATATATTTTACTTTGAATACCAATAAGTAATGTATCTGGTTTAATTTGTTCTATTTGAGTGGAATAACTTATAGCTCCCACCTTTGCTATTTCTGTTTTGTTCTCTTTGCAGGAAACAAAAAGTAATGAAATTATTAAAAATCGTATCATAATATTAAATTTATAAAATAGTTTATAAAATAAACTAAAAGGTTAAAAAAAGTATTTTACATATTGTTTAATTGCTTTTACATATTCTTCAAAAGCATCAATACCTGTATTTGTAATTTCAATTGAAGTATGTTGATAATTGTTAAAAAATCCTTTATTGATAATTATGTATTTTTCCTTCTCTAATTTTTTTAGTTGAATACTAATATTACCCGAAGTCGCCTTAGTGATTTCTTTCACTTCGCTAAAATCAGATGTTCCGTTGGCTACTAAATATGAAATAATAGCTAAGCGAAGTTCGGAATGTAATATGGGATTTAATCTCTTGATCATTTAGCTCTGCTTTTATTGTATTTAATCATAAGTAATAAGCCGGGAATGAAAAATGCTAATATTGATACAATACTCATTAATAAGGGGTGATAAACCCAATCAAGATAAAAACAAACAAAAGCCGAGATATTTATTAAAATACCCGAATATAATAACAGTCTGCTTTTTACGGATGTCCCAGATACAATTACACCAATTGCTAATAATATGAGAATGATTGGAATAAGATTTTGTTTAAGAAAAGAACCAAATAAAGCTCCTAAAATCAGTAGATTAAAAGTTAATACAATCCAAGTAAAAGAAACAATTTTGCTTATTAGATTTTGTTTGCTTTTCCCTTTTATTCTTGAAAAATAAAAGCCTGTATAAATAGAGCCTATTGGCATTAATAGATAAGGATACCAATTAATGTCATAATACTCATTTTTAAGTAGCACAAATTGACTAATAGAAGTTATGGCAATTAATGCACCCCAAAACATATAAATAAATCCGTTTTCTTCAAATTTATTTCTGGCTTGGGTAATCACTTGGGCAATCAATTCAAAACTTTTTTCTGGTAATAATTTATTTGTTTCCATAAAATAGAATATATAAACACTTTGCAAATATAAAGTAGTTTATTATATAAACAAGAAAAAAAAACGTTTTTTTTACTTTAGTATGATGCTTTTGATAATTTTTTACTGGGATAAAATCTTTCTAATGCCCTGCAACATTTGTCTAAATTTAAGTTTAGAAGATTGTTGTTTTATAATAATATATTGAATAAAGTATAAATAATTTTTTAAAACTTTAAAAATTAACATGCCTCAATTAATTAACAAATTCATACTGACACAAAAATTGCTGTTTTTTAGTTTTTATGACTTTTCGGAGGGGACTCAATGTTAAAAATGCAAAAATCTTATTATCTAAAAAACAACTTATTTTAAATAAGTTTTAAGATATTGATAAATAGGCTGTAAAAAAATAAAATTCTTTACGCTATTTTATATGTTAAATACAAGAAGATAGGCTTGTGCTGTCTGTGTCCAATAAAAATAAATAAATAGATAAGAACCTTTATAATATTTTTTACCTTTGGTTCAATTGTAGATTTACAAACAGATGAAAAAATATTACCGACTGTTATTATTGATTGTTATTGTGTTTAATGTTTTACCGTTAAACATATATGCAAAGCATAGTGGGGCACAGGCAATGCAAATCGGCCCTCGGTTTTTTATTGAAACCCATGAAAAAAACCTCGGAAAAGATTTAAACCCGAAAGTGCTTAAAAAAAAGATGGAGCAATTGTTTGTTGACAATAATTACCTTGTGGTTTTTAAAAAGGAGAATGCCGATTATATTATTGAAGTTTTTACAAATACCAAAAAATTCAAAAAAGACAGAAGAATCCGCTACTCAATTCTTTTTGGTAAAATAAGGGTGCTTAACTCATACGAGCAGGCAATTATTGAAAAATCTATTGAAGGTATAAACGGCTCGCAGCTCAACTATTTTGATGCAGGCTTAGATGCATACAATAATTTATCGATTTATATGAACCGTGAGTTTTTGCCAAAGCTAAAAGAGGCATTGAATTAGCCGCAAAATTTGAGAATTTGGGTACATGAGAGGATTATACTGCAATACACCAAGTTAAAGCATGGTGTTGTTTCCATAATATTATGATATGACTAAAGTATATTACGGATTAATAAAAGGTATTACTGCTTTTTTTTTCGTAACACCGCCCTTTGGGCGGTTGTAATTATTGCCCAGAGGGCGGTGTTACAATTAGCGGATAACAAAGAACCAAAAACATATTTTTAATTTTTTCAGTATGTTTAATAACTGTTTATTCTTTAAAAACCGTTGCTGTATTTATTATTATACAGATATATAAATAGTTATGTAGTTGTGTGGTTTTGTGTAATAATTTGTTATTATAAAGGCTGTATATGTTTTTTTAAGGGAAAAATATTAGTTTCGTGTTTTGATTGTAATTTGTCTGCAAAACGCGAGCATTAAGTTATTGTGCATAAGCATAATATATTTTAAAGATATTTATGATTTAATATTGCTCATTTAAGGCGATTTATATCATTGAAAAATTAACATGTTAGATTTAAGGTTATTTATCTAAAAAACATTATTCAAATTGCAACATGTTAATAACCAGCCTGCGGCAGGTTGGTCAATAGCTGCCAACAAAATAATAGAATTTATAAATTATCAGGTTATAAAAGAGGCTTAAATATGATTGGTTTAAAACACGTTTTTTTTAGAATAATAAGTATCTGTATTGTGTTTTTTTATTTTGCCCCTTTAAATACTTATGCTCAAAATGTTAACGAGCAGTATGAATATCTTGATTCAAAATATGGAAAAAACCAATTGTTGTATCAAGGCGAATTATATGTAGCCAATAAGCGGTGCGATTTTGGTAATCCCTTTTTGTTTACAACTACTGCTCAAGTTGGTAAAATCAGCTATGACAATAATATTTACACTAATTTGCTTTTAAAATACAATGCAAGCAGCCAAAGATTAGTATTGGTTTTTATTGATAATTTTGGTGCCGAGCGTTATATAATGTTAAATGGGGAAAAGGTAGATTGGTTCTATTTAGGCGATAATTATTTTGTTAAAAACAGGTACGATGTAATTAAAGAGAAGTTTTATGAGGAGATTGATGGCATTAATAATATAAAGTGTTTATTGTCGTACAAAAAAAAATATGGTTTTGAAAATAGGACAGGCAATGCAGGGTTTGGATACAGCGACCTTACGATTAAAAAATATTTATTGATTGATAAAACACCTATACTTTTTAAAAACAAAAAGGATTTTTTAAAGTTATTACCACTCAATTTTCAGCCTTTAGCTCAAAAATACATTAAAAATAATAGAGTGAGGTTTAAAAATTGGAATGGTGCAAATTTAAAATTGTTATTTGAATTTTTAACCTCATCTGAATTGCCCAACCATGAATAAGATAATACTAATATTTTTAGTTGTTGCAGCTTCAATATCATTAAAGGCACAATCGGTTTTAGATTATTATGTAAAGGGGCAGTTGGTTAATATGCCCATTTCAACTTTATTCAATAAAATTGAGAACGATCTTAAAATCCATATTTTTTATAATGATGATTGGGTAAAAGATAAAATTATTACCATAAAGGATGACAGTTTGCCACTTGGTGATGTGTTAAAAAAGGCATTGATTTTTTCAGGATTGAGTTATGTTTTTATTGAACCCGATATTATTGTTATTATTGATAAAAAGTATGAGTGGATTTACACACCGAATATTGATAGTGTTGCTCAAATGACTGATTCTGTAAATGTTATTGCTGAGAAGCATATAGTAAGCAGTTATTTGAAAAGTCGCAAAACAGCAGAAAAAAAGACGATACGAGTAGGCAGTATATCACAATCGTTACACGGAAGAAAAGCAAAGGTAAAAGGATTTGTTTACCAAGGCGGTACAAAAGAGCCGTTAATTGGTGCCACTATCTTTTTTCCTGAGATTAAAAAAGGGGCAGCTACCGATGCCGAAGGTATTTTAGAGGTTTTTATTAAGCCCGGAAAGTACTCGGTTGAATTTAGGAGCATGGGTATGCAAGATGAAAAATGCATGCTTGAGGTATTTTCTGACGGAAGTTTTGAATTAGGAATGATTCAGGCTGTTCAAAATATTGATGAAGTTACGGTGTTGTCATCGCAAACCTATAAAAAGAGGGGGAGTCAGGCAGGGCTTGAAAAAATTAGCGGAAAAATGGTAAAACAGTTGCCTACACTCATGGGAGAGCGCGATATTGTTAGAATATCACAACTGTTACCCGGAGTTGTAAGCGTTAGCGAGGCATCGGGTGGAATAAACGTAAGAGGTGGTAATGCCGACCAAAACATGCTTTATGTCAATCAAATGCCACTATATAATACTTCACATGTATTTGGTTTTTTTACAGCAGTTAACCCCGCTGTTATCGATGATTTTTCGATGTATAAGGGATATGTGCCGGCTGCACAAGGCGGGCGGTTGTCGAGTATTTTTTTGGCCGAGACGCGTAAGGGTAACAAACACAATTTTTTTGCACAGGGCGGAATAAGCCCCATATCGGCAAGTATAGAACTTGAGGGACCGGTAATAAAAAATAAGCTGTCGTATGTGGCAAGCGGGCGCTCATCGTATTCCGATTGGATATTGAAACGATTGCCTAACCCCGATTTGAATAATAGCAGTATTAAATTTTATGATGCTACGGTTGGTTTTGATTATCAGATTAATAATAAAAACAACATACAAGCCTTTGGCTATACCAGCCACGACTTTTTTAATATGAATGAGTTAAATGAGTATGAGTATGATAATATCGGATTAGGATTAAGGTATTATCATAGGTTCTCGACCAAGCTAAAATTAAATTACTCGTTAATATATTCCGATTATAGTTTTTTGAGCAAAGACTGGAACAGTATTTCGGAATCATATATGCATGCCTATAATATTGGCCATACCGAGTCAAGGCTTTCAATGAGTTATCTGGTTGCCGAAAAGCATAAACTGGTTTTTGGGGTAAACAACGTTTTTTACAATCTCGATAGGGGGGCAATAGAGCCATTAGGGGTACAGTCGGTTCGAAAATATAGCAATTTGGGCATAGAGAGAGCAGTTGAAAATAGCGTTTATGTTGAAGACGAATTCAAACTATCGCAAAAAATAAAGCTGATTGGCGGTGTCAGATATAGCTTTTATTCAAAGCTGGGCCCCGACACGGTAAATATTTATCCTGACAATGTTGAAAAAAGAGTGGAAAATATTATCGACACTAAGATTTATGAAAAAGGAGAAAGTGTCGTCAATTATTCAACGCCCGAGATAAGGCTTTTGGTAGATATAAAAACATCGCGTTTTAGTTCGCTTAAGCTGGCATATAACGAAATGAGCCAGTATATGTTTTTGTTAAGCAGCTCATTTTCAATAGCACCAACCGACCAATGGAAACTTGCCGACTATTATATTAAACCGGGTTTTTCAAGATTAGGTTCTGTCGGGTATTACCAAACCTTTCCGGGTTCAGGGTTAAAGGCTTCTGCCGAAGTGTATTATAAAAAGCAAAACAACATATTGGAGTTTAAAGATGGTGCCGATTTTATTAATACCAAAGAGGTGGAAACAATGACTCTGCAAGGAAAACAAGATGCCTATGGTATTGAGTTTATGCTATCGAAAGAGGAGGGGCGGTTAAATGGTTGGGTTAGCTATACATACTCAAGCTCAGTAGTGCAGGTTGACGGGGCAAACGCATGGGATAAAATAAACAATGGTAACAAATACGCATCAAATTATGACAAGCCTAATGTTTTAAATATTGTGGCAAATTATAATATTAACCGAAGGCTTGTTTTTTCGTCAACAGTTACATATAGTACAGGAAGGCCTGTTACAATA
>CAYQPP010000226.1:1415-6043 GCA_964419235.1 uncultured Bacteroidales bacterium | reverse complement strand
TTATATATAATGACGCACGACATAGAGGTGCTTACAAAAAACACAACAAGCAAAATATACAAATTAACCTTGCGCTTCATGGGAATTTAGGCAAAAATTAATAAAATGGTTATAATATTGGAGTGTTAAATTTAAGAAAAAAAACCATAGAAAGCTCTATGGTTTTAAAAAAAAGTGAAATAAAATTTTCAGATTAGATTATTTTTTATCCTAAAATCATACCTACAATAGTAGCCGAAAGCAGTGAGGCAAGCGTGCCTGCAAGTAGTGCTTTTATTCCGTATTTTGATAAAAATTTCCGTTTGTTTGGTGCCAATCCGCCAATGCCGCCTATTTGAATACCAATTGAGGCAAAATTTGCAAAACCGCAAAGCATGTAGGTGGCCATTATGGTTGATTTTGAATAAGCCAATGCCCCAACGGTTTTAAAATGGGCAAGGCTTTCGTACCCGACAAACTCGCTTGCAATAATTTTTTCGCCAAGCAGTTGTCCTACAAGGGTAATATCTTGTGCAGGCACTCCAATAAGCCACATTAAAGGTGCTAACCCATAGCCAAGTATAAATTTTAAGTCGAATCCTGTGTACTGCCCATTTGTAATATTTTCAACCAAGGTGTTTAACGATGTCCAGTCTCCAATTTTTATAAAAACAAAGTTAACCAAGGCTATAAAAGCAAAAAACACCAATAGCATTGCCCCAACATTCGCGGCAAGCTTAAGCCCTTCAGATGTTCCGTTGCTCATGGCATCCAACACATTGGAGCCTATTTTATCCATTGATATGTCAATCTCTTTATTTATATCTTGGGTTTGGGGTACTAATATTTTAGAAATTACTATGGCACCGGGTGCAGCCATTATTGATGCAGCTAACAGGTGTTTTGCAAATAGCAGTCGCTGAACAGGGTCGTCGCCACCCAAAAAACCTATGTAGGCGGCCAACACCCCTCCTGCTACGGTAGCCATACCCCCTACCATAACCAAAAACATTTCGGAGTTATTCATTTTTGGCAAATATGCCTTTATCATCAAAGGGGCTTCGGTTTGTCCTAAAAAAATGTTTCCGGCAACCGATAAGCTTTCAGCGCCCGAAAGTTTCATTGCTTTTGACATTAGCCACGCTAAGCCCCAAACAATTTTTTGGATTATGCCAAGGTAAAAAAGCACGCTTGTAAGTGCCGAAAAGAAAATTATGGTTGGCAATATCTGAAATGCAAAAATATAACCGTACTTTGAGGTATCTAAAAAGCCGCCAAACAAAAAGTTGGTTCCATCGCGGGTAAAATCGAGCACTTTCACAAATATTTTTCCTACAAATTCAAAAAACACCTGAATAAACGGTATTTGCAATACACCAATGGCTAAAAGCAGTTGTATAACCAAACCTATTGCTATAACTTTCCATGATATAGCTTTACGGTTTTCGCTAAATACATAGGCAATTAAAAATAGTATTAAAATACCTAATAAGCCCCTAAAAAATGAGTTTGCAGAAAAACCTTTGCTTTTAGTTAAATCAACAACCGGAGTAGCTTTTGCAGGAGTGCTGCTGTCTGTTTTTTCAGTAATTTGATTTTGTGTAATGGTGTCGCCAATATTTACAGGCTGGGTATTTGTGGCACTTAATTTTGGTGGTACTGAAATAAACACGAAAAAAAAGCTGATTAATAGAAGTAGTCTGTTCACTATAATTAAAGTTAGGTTAAAAAATTGTTTGCAATCATTGCCGGTCTGCTTTACTCTTCTCTACTGTTTATCTCATCGCGTATCTGCGAGGCCTCTTCATAATCTTCTTTTTCAACGGCCTTATTTAGCATCTCTTTAAGCTCGGGCAAAGTTTTGTTTTGGAATTTATTGGTTTTTTGCAATCTGCTTTCGGTTTCCGATGGCTTTTCAGTCCTTAGTTTATCATCAGCCGGCAGTATTATTCCTGCCTTGTCTAATATGTCTTTGGTGGTATAAATGGGGCAATCAAACCTAATTGCAAGCGCTACCGCATCTGAGGTTCGCGCATCAATTTTTATTCGGCTGCCGCCGCTGTCGCATAGCAGTTCTGAGTAGAATATACCCTCTTCAAGCCTGAGGATTGTAACTTCAAGCAGATCAATTTTGAAAGCCATTGCAAAATTTACAAACAAATCGTGAGTTAAAGGTCTTGGCGGTTTAAGTGCCTCAAGCTCAATGGCAATGGCCTGAGCTTCAAAACCCCCAATTATTATTGGTATCCGCCGCTCGCCTTTCTCTTCAGCCAACACCAAAGCGTAAGCCCCCGATTGTGTTTGGCTGTACGATAGTCCCAATACTTTAAGTTTTATCCTGCTCATTATATTTTTAGCTTTCAGTTTAGTTTATATGCCAACAGAAATTTAATTTCTGATAAAATTAATTGTCATCAGCGTAACAAACCTACATGATTTTTATAAAACACACAAGCAAATAAAATAATTAGATTAAATATTTGTAGATAAAGTAAACTTTTCTACTTTTGCAGTCCGAAAGTTTTTAAACAATATAATAATTGGATTAATGTACGCAATAGTTGAAATAGGTGGACAGCAACTTAAGGTTGAAAGCAAAGCAAAAGTTTTTGTAAATAAAATGGATGCTGAAGAAGGAGCAACCGTTGATTTTGATAAGGTGTTGTTGATTGATAATGAAGGCGATGTAAAAGTTGGACAGCCTGTTGTTGAAGGTGCAAAAGTATCTGCAAAGGTAATTGCACATGTTAAAGGTGACAAAGTAAAAGTATTCAAAAAGAAAAGAAGGAAAGGATACAAAACATTGAACGGTCACCGTCAGGAATATACTCAAATTGAGATTGATAATATTACTGCTTAATTAAAAAAAGTTTTAAGAAATGGCACATAAAAAAGGAATGGGTAGCTCCCGAAATGGTCGTGAATCAGAAAGTAAACGCCTTGGAGTAAAAATATATGGTGGACAAAAAGCCATTGCCGGCAACATTTTAGTTCGCCAGCGCGGAACTGTACATCGTCCTGATGATAATGTTGGAATAGGTAAAGATCACACCCTATTTGCACTTATTGACGGAACCGTAAAATTTGCAAAGAAAAAAAATAATAAGTCGTATGTTTCTATCATACCAGAAGCATAGCTTAACGAATTTTTTATAATATATTAAATCTCCTGATAAGCAATTTATCAGGAGATTTTTTTTTACTTTTACGCAAAATATTTTCACGATGCTTACACTAAAAATTATTCAAGAAAACAAGCAGGAAGTTATTGACAGGCTACGTGTAAAAAACTTCGATGCAACGCAAATTGTAGAGTCTATTCAAAAAAAAGACGATGAGCGCAAAAAAACGCAAAAAGAGCAAGACGATATACTTGCCCAAATAAATATAATATCGAAGGAGATAGGTGTGCTTTTTAAATCGGGGAAACCCGACCAGGCCAATAAGGCAAAAGAGAAGAGTATTTTGTTAAAAGATGAGGTTAAGGGCTTAACCGATAGGTTAGCCGAAATTGGTGCCGAACTGCAAAATTTATTGGTGCAGTTGCCAAACCTGCCGCATAGCTCGGTGCCTCGCGGCAAGGGCGAAGATGATAATGTTAAAATAAAAGAGGGTGGTATTTTGCCCGACTTGCATAAAGATGCCGCCCCACATTGGGACCTCACAAAAAAATACGATATAATTGATTTTGAGTTGGGTGTAAAAATCACAGGAGCAGGCTTTCCGGTTTATAAAGGAAAAGGGGCGAGGCTGCAAAGGGCACTTATCAACTTTTTTTTAGACGAGAACCAAAAAGCAGGTTTTTCTGAAATTATGCCGCCTTTGGTTGTTAACGAGGCGTCGGGCTTTGGAACAGGGCAGCTACCCGACAAAGAGGGGCAGATGTACCACGTAGGGATTGACAACCTTTACCTTATACCAACAGCCGAGGTGCCTGTAACAAACCTGTACCGCGATATTATTCTTAATGCAAAAGATTTCCCTGTAAAAAATACAGCATATAGCGCTTGTTTTAGGCGCGAGGCAGGCTCGTACGGAAAAGATGTACGAGGGCTAAACCGCCTTCATCAATTTGACAAAGTTGAGGTTGTAGCCCTTGAGCACCCCGAAAAATCATACGCCATGCTCGATTATATGGTGGGACATGTGGAGTCGTTGATAAAAAAATTAAACCTGCCTTACCGCATTTTAAGGCTTTGCGGGGGCGACTTGAGTTTTACGTCGGCGCTAACCTTTGATTTTGAGGTTTATGCCGCAGCCCAAAAAAAATGGTTAGAGGTAAGCTCGGTCAGTAATTTTGAATCGTATCAGGCAAATAGGCTAAAACTGAGGTTTAAAGAGGAGGGGCAAAAAAAACCACAATTGGCACATACATTAAATGGCAGCGCCTTGGCATTGCCCCGTATTGTTGCTGCAATTCTTGAAAACAACCAAACATCCGAAGGAATAAAAATTCCTGATGTGCTGGTTGATTATTGCGGGTTTGATATGATTAAGTAAAAACATTAGAGGATAAAGAAACTTTAGGCTGATTTTTAGGTTTAAATAAAGAAGCCAAACAGGCCCCATAGTTCAATGGATAGAATTTAAGATTCCGGTTCTTAAGATCTGGGTTCGAATCCCGGTGGGGTCACTTATAATTGCTAAAA
>CAYQPP010000226.1:0-1315 GCA_964419235.1 uncultured Bacteroidales bacterium | reverse complement strand
TTAGTGTATATGAAGTATATATTATATTGATTTTTTTTCTTATCTTTGTGTTAACATGCTTGCCCCGCTTCCCATTAGAACAGCGCGCTTAGGGTAAGCTTTTTATTTTTATACCCATGAGTAAAGAGCCATACGATAAGCCTGCACTTACTTACGCCAACCAACTTCAACAATTAAAAACTCGTAATCTAACAATCGAAGATGAAGAAAAAGCCTTACATCTACTTGAAGTTATAAGCTATTTTCGTTTGAGTGGCTATTGGTATCCAATGTTAATTGATAAGAAGAACCACAAGTTTAAAGATGGATCATTTTTTGAAGATGCTTTTAATCTCTATAAGTTTGATAGAGAACTTAGATTATTGATTTTAAGAGAACTTGAAAAAATTGAAGTAGCCATTCGTGCAAAAATGATTTATGTTTTATCGCACAAAAGGGGAACTTACTGGTATGCTGATCCTATTAATTTCAAAAACAGAGCAAAACATAAAAAAACATTATCTAAAATTGAAACTGAATTCAAACGAAGTGATGAGCAATTTATCATGGCATTTCGAAATAATTATAGTAACCATCTTCCTCCCAGTTGGATGATTATGGAAATTTCATCTTTTGGTATTTTAAGTAGCTTATTTAGTAATTTTGTATCAGGTAAAGATAAAAAAGAAATTTCATACTATTTTGGTGTTAATGATACAACACTAGTTTCATGGCTACATAGTATTGTTTATATTCGTAATGTTTGTGCACATCATACACGCCTTTGGAATAGGATTATGCGTATTCAACCTATCATTCCTAAAAACACAAAAAATCAATGGATAGTTAATAATAAAGTTCAAAACAATCGTACTTATTTTGTTCTTTCATTAATAATTTACCTAATGAATACAATAAATCCAAAGCATAAAATTGCCTCAAAATTCAAAGCTTTATTAGCAAAATATCCGAATGTTGACACCTCTGCTATGGGATTTTCCTTAAATTGGAAAAATGAACCTTTATGGAAAGAAACTTAATTTACGGAAAAAGAAAATTCTATATCTTTTTCTAAATTTTCGATAGTACTAACAACAGCATTTTTATAAAATTCAAAAGCTTCAATCCCACACTTGTGGGTTTTACCCGCTTGCCAAAGTTATACGGCGAGGCAGGTTCTCCTCAGCTTGCTGCGGAACACAGTATTGTATATAAAATTGATACCTTGTTTGTTGGCAGCGAGGTTGTTCATTATAGTTGTTAAACAAATGCAATTATACCTATAACTTAAACCGCGAAATCAGTTTTTCAAGCTCGTTGGCCTGATTTAACAACT
>CAYQPP010000225.1:0-6043 GCA_964419235.1 uncultured Bacteroidales bacterium | reverse complement strand
TTTTATTATGCAATAAATTGCATTAAAAAATTGAAATACTGCAAAGTATAGTGCAATAAAAACATATTTCTATAAATTTGTGTATTGTCAATAAAATTTACAATTATGAAACTTCCAATTACCATACTCTCAATTGCCTTATCTCTGTTATTTACAACACTATCAGCTCAAAACAGGCCTTTTCCGCAAAGCAAAACATGGAATGGGGCAATAAAACCAAACCATAAAACACAAGCCGAGCTTAATTTATCGGTCTCAAATTTATACAATCAATGGAAAGCCGATTTTTTAAAGCCGACCATTATGGAGGGCGGATACTATGTTAAAGGAGAGTGTACAGGCTGCGAGGTTGATAGCAAAGGAACTTCAGAAGGGCACGGATATGGAATGATAATAACAGCTTTAATGGCTGGGTATGACTCAAACGCCAAAGTATATTTTGACGGATTATATAAGTTTTTTGACAATTACCGCAGCACAATAAATAATGAGTTAATGAATTGGAATGTTGCAACTGATGAGCGCGATCCTTGGACAGACTCGGCCACCGACGGCGATTTTGATATTGCTTATGCTTTGCTGTTGGCACATTACCAATGGGATTCCGATGGCGATATTGATTACTTGCAAGAGTCGATTGATATGATTAACGATGGTCTAAAACAAAGCGATATGAGCACAATTACAAAACGTGCAATGCTTGGCGATTGGGACGATAATATATACACAACGCGCCCTTCGGACTGGATGACAGACCATTTTAGGGCATACTGTAATGCTACCGGCGATGATTTTTGGTTAGAGGCTGCCGATACAATTTATAGCATGATGAATGAAATTATCGACAACTATTCGCCTAATACCGGATTGATGCCCGATTTTGTTGTAGGAGAAACAGCAAGGCCTTCCGACCCCGATTTTTTAGAGGGAGAAAATGACGGCGATTACTACTATAATGCATGTAGGTTTCCGTGGAGGATTTCATCTGATTACCTGCATTACGGAACAACAAAATCAAAAGAGGTGCTGTCAAAATATTTAGAGTGGGCGAATGGCAAAGTGAGCAGTGGTTTTGAGAATTTTACCGCAGGGTATGAATTAGACGGAACAGCCCTTAACTCATATGACGACCTTGCTTTTATTGCCCCTTTGGTTTTGGCTTTTACCACCGATGGCAATTATCAAAACACCTTGAATAATGGTTGGGATTATATTGAAGAAACATATTCAAGCTATTATGATGCATCAATAAATTTACTTTGCCAATTAATGATAACAGGCAACTGGTGGGTTCCGGAACCTACTGACGGGTTTGATGACAAAGAGCAAAATATAGGCGGCAAAATTATCGGCTATTTCCCATCATGGTCAGGTAGCATCAATAATATACAATTTGATAAATTAACACACATTAATTATAGTTTTTTGCTGCCAAAAGCCGACGGAACATTTGTACCTATTGAAAACGAAACCAAACTAAACCAGTTGGTACCGGCTGCGCATAATGAATACACAAGGGTATGTATTGCAGTTGGCGGCTGGAATGATGGCGATGATAGTGCTTTTGAAACTATTGCTGCCGATGAGCAGTTAACAAAAACTTTTGTGTCGAACGTAATGGCTTTTGTCAGGGCACATAACCTCGATGGTATTGATATTGACTGGGAGTATCCCGAATCGGGGCAGTCAGCACTTAATTTTGTTAGTATGATGACCGTTTTTGCCGACAGTTTACATTTAAACAATAAATTGCTTACCGCTGCTGTTGTTGGCAAAGAGTGGGATGTAAACTCAATTCCCGATAGTGTTTTTTCATTGGTTGATTGGTTGAATATTATGGCTTATGATAACTTTTCGCAAGCCAACCATTCAACTTTTGCATATGCAACTTCGTGTTTAAACTATTGGCAAACCAACCGAAAGCTACCAAATGAGAAAACCGTATTGGGAGTGCCTTTTTATGGCTACACGCCTTATGCATCGTACAGGAGTATTGTAAATCAATATCCTGATGCTCCCTACACCGACCATGTTGGAAATTACTATTACAATGGCAAAAACACAATGCACAATAAAACCGAAATGGCAAAGGAGCGCTGTGCAGGCACCATGATTTGGGAAATATCGCAAGATACATATGAGCAGGAGACTTCGTTGTTAACAACAATATACGAAACATATAAAGGAATATATTCAGGCTTGGTGCTGCAAAACGAGTTAAAACTGAAATTGTACCCCAATCCGGCAACCGATAATATAACCATTGAGCTGCCTGTAAAAACTCAATTGGTGTCAATAAATATTTTTGACCAAAGCGGCAGGTTAATTATCAATAAAAGGCTTAACAAAAAATACAATAAAGTTAGTTATAGCATTAAGCATTTAGAAAAAGGCGTTTATTTTATTGATATTGTTGGAGAGAATAGCCACAAAATGGTTAAATTGATTAAAGTATAATTGCTTATTTTGTTAGTCCACAGCAAACCCTAAGTAGCAAATTAGTTAAATACAACTAAACTTTTCACATTACAAACACAGGTGCTAATTATCGTACAAATAGTAACTTTTAGAGAAAGCCCTAAACGATTCCACATCGTTATTCCAACGTTTTTTTATACTGTCGAAATTATAACTGTCCATTAGTGCTTTTCGCAAAAAAATGGAGCCGCAACCGTAATCAAACATCTTATAGCGGCCTTCCTTATTTAAAAATATATCAAAAGAGGGGTCAATTTTATGAGCTTCTTGCAAAAAATAAAACTGAATCTCAGTAAGGGTTACCTTTTTAAAATCAGTTATGTGAATTTGTACCCCTTGCAACTCAACCCCTTTTTTATTTTTATAGTAAGGCTTAAAAAATATCGGCCTAAAAATTACCCCATCTAAATTTAATGCATTCATAGCTTTTGCAAGCTTGTTGGCATTAACGGTTTGGGTAACCAAAGTTTGAAACGGCAAGGTGTATCCAATACCAATTAAATTAGGGTCAATTTCGCCAATAATGCCTGTTGCCGCACAATAAAAAGCTGTTTGCCATGTTGGAACGTGCGGCGATGTAGGCACCCATTGCAAACCGGTTTCATTAAATGTCATGCCCCTACTCCACCCCTCCATTTTAACCACCTGCAAGTTACACCTTTTGCCATCTTTAAGCAGCCCCTCGTTGTTTAACAACAACGCCAACTCGCCACAGGTTAACCCGTAAACATATGGTATTTTGTATCGGCTCACAAACGAATAAAAACCATCGGTTACCAAAGCCCCCTCAATCCTGTTACCACCCAAAGGGTTTGGCCTGTCGAGAATTACCACCGGTTTGTCGAACTCGGCGGCAGCCTCCATTATTATGCCCATGGTACTTATGTAGGTGTATGAGCGAACGCCAATATCCTGTAAATCGTAAACAATAACATCAACCATATCCATTGCCTCGGCAGTAGGCTTATTGGTTTTTCCGTATAACGAAAAAACCGGTATCCCTGTTTTTGGATCAACTTGGTTCTCTACATTATCGCCTGCCGAAAAATTACCGCGAACCCCATGCTCGGGCGCAAACAAGGCTACAAGATTTACATCTTCATTATCGCTCAAAATATCAACTGTTGAATTCAGCTTACTGTCAACCCCTGTTTGGTTTGTTACAAGCCCTACCCTTTTGCCTTTTAAAAACTGAAAATCGGATTGTTTTAACACGTCAATCCCCAGTTTAAATTCATGCTTTTCAGGACTAACGGTTACAGCCTGCGTTGCAACTGTTTTTGTTTTGCACGAATTAAACAGTATTGCCGATGCTATAAAAAATATAAGATGTTTTTTAAACATATTTCATAACCTCTTTCATTATAGCCTTTTTGCTTTTTACACCTACAATGCGGCTTACCTCAGCACCATTTTTATACAAAACAAGCGTAGGCAGGTTTTTTATTTTGTTTTTTGATGCCACCTGTTGATACTGCTCAACATTAATTTTACAAACAGTAAGCTTATCGCCTTCATTATCGGCAATATCGTTTAAAACCGGTACCAACATTTTGCAAGGGGCGCACCATGATGCCCAAAAATCGACCAAAACCAGACCACCCCTAATATACATCTTAAAATTTTTTGCATTCAATACTTTAATATTATCACTCTTTTTAACCTCAGGCGTATTCTTCATCTTAAAATAAGAAAAAACAATCAACCCTAAAAAACCCACCGCCAATACTCCTGCTACAATTAATGCTGTACTCATAATTATATATTAAATTTTTAATTTATTAACCTATTTTCAATTATCAATTCACAAATATAATAAATATTAATCCGCTTTATAGATAGTCATTTTATCAAGTATTTATAAAGCCGTTTGTGTATTTCTTTTTCAAGAAAATTCATTTTATTTACAATATTAATCCTGCTCGCGATGCCAAAGCGTAATTTGTACCGAATATTTTTGACGCAGGTAAGCTGCCAACATCTCGGCACAATAAACCGAGCGATGCTGCCCACCGGTACAGCCAAAACTTACCATTAAATTGGTAAAATTACGCTCCTCATAATTCTCAACCGACATGTCAACCAATGCATAAACATTATTTAAAAACTCATGCATATCCTCCTCCTTGTCAAAAAATCCGATAACCTGTTTGTCTTTTCCTGTTAAGTGCTTAAACTCCTCATACCTACCGGGGTTGTGTATTGCGCGGCAATCAAAAACATACCCGCCGCCGTTGCCGTTATTATCGCCCGGCAAGCCTTTTTTATAACTAAAGCTGTTTATTGAAACCGACAAGGTTGATTTGCCCTGCTTTTTAATTTTGTAACGCGCCAACCGCTCTGAGGCCAACAAGCTTTTAAAAACCTGCATTAAATGCGGAATATCAACAGGCAGTTTAACATTATGCAAAACCCATCCCAAATTTTTAAGCGCATAAGGGATACTCTGCAAAAAGTGAGCTTTTTTTTCATAAAAACCCCTAAAACCGAAAGCCCCCATGGCTTGCATCATCCTAATTAAAACATATGCATAATAGCCTTTTTTAAACTCTGCGGCATTAACATTTTTGTATAGGCTCAGGTTCTCAACATAATAATCCAACAGCTCTTGCCTTATGCTTTGCGGAATATCAGCCTTTGCGTCATAAAGCAGCGATGCCACATCGTATTGCAAAGCCCCTTTTCTCCCACCTTGATAATCAATAAAATAGAGCTCGCCATTATTAACCATAATATTCCTCGACTGAAAATCGCGATACATAAAATAGTCGTTATCAACATTTTGCAGATAATCAATCAACGTATTAAAATCATCCTCAAGCAGTTGTTCGTTAAACGGAATATCGGCAAGTTTTAAAAAGTAGTATTTAAAATAGCTTAAATCCCATTGCATGCTTTGCCTGTCGAAACTTGCACGCGGATAACACACCTTATAATTAAACTCGGGCGCAGCAAAAACCTGAAACCTCGACAGCTCTTTTAATGCCCTTTTATAAACCTGTTTCAGTTCATCGGGAAAACCGCCATCACCTCTAACCTGCAACAGGTAATCAAAAAGTGTGGTATCGCCTAAATCTTGCTGCAAATAGGCATGGTTATCCAAATCGGCATAAAAAACCTCGGGTACAGCCAACCCTTTCAATCTAAAATACCTGCTAAATTCAATAAAAGCCTCATTCTCTTCCCTAATATCGTTAATTACACCAACAACCGTATTTTTTGAGCCGGTAATTCTGTAATACTCGCGTTTTGAGCCCGATGCAGGCAGTTTATTTATTGACAAGGCACTATCGCCTGCCCAATTTTTATATAAATTATGCAACAATTCTAATTTTGTCTCTTTCAAAGTATCTGCTTTTTAACCTAATTAATTCATAAATATTGCTATTTGGTTGGCAACTATTGATTATTAATATGTTACAATTTGAATAATGCTTTTAAATGATTATTATTTTTATTCTAACATATTAATTTTCAACAATATAAGCTACTTCAGTAATTAACACCTGCATTTTGCATGTTAAACTATTTATATGCATTTACAGAAACAAAGTAAAAAATAATA
>CAYQPP010000224.1:0-6050 GCA_964419235.1 uncultured Bacteroidales bacterium | reverse complement strand
TTTGTCTTATTCACCCTGATAAATCAGGGTGTTAATCTCATACTTTAACTATATGGGCAATTCCAACTATTTTTATATCCAGCGTAGGTAGGCAAAATCTTGGCGATGAGGCAGATTTTTGTTTTTAGGGAATATCCTTAAGCCATAATCGTATGTGCCAGGCCTTTTTAGCTCGAACTTAATATCAAAAAATGCGAGTGAGTCCACTTTTTTCGACAGTTTAAGCTCTTTTTTATCAATTATTTTATGCCCGTTTTGTATCGAGAACAGCAGTTCAACACCAATGTCGCTGTCTGATAGGTTTTTAATATCTAAAACAACTTCACCATAATAACTTTCGCCCATTTTAAAGTTTGCTTTCATGGTATTCGGAAAATCGACCGAAACAACCTCAATTGTATCCCATTTTTCTTTTATGCCGCTTTTCCATTTTGCCAGTTCAACTGCTGTTTTGTAACTGTTTTTGTTTAATGTTGCCGAGCGTTTGTATAGTTTTAAATAAAATTTGTTGATATAATCGTCTAACATCCTTTTGGTAGTAAAATGCGGTGCAATGCCTGCTATCGACCGTTTTATGTATTGAACCCATTCAACGGGCACATTATTTTTGTTGCGGTTATAGTATAGGGGTACAATATCATTTTCAAGAATACTGTAAATAGTGGCGGCATCTAATTCATTTTGAAACTCTTGGTTGTTATACGTGCGCTTTTCGGGCAGTGCCCAGCCGGCTTTTTCTTTATACCCTTCAACCCACCAACCGTCGAGCACGCTAAAGTTCAAAACGCCGTTCATTTCGGCTTTTTGACCGCTTGTGCCGCTAGCCTCAAGCGGGCGTGTCGGGTTGTTGAGCCAAACATCGACACCTCGTACCAAACGTTTGCCGAGCTCCATGTCGTAGTTTTCGAGGAATAGTATTTTGCCTACAAATTCGGGGCGTCGCGATATTTCAATTATTTGCTTAATCATGTCTTGCCCTGCCTTATCGTGCGGGTGTGCTTTGCCTGCAAATAAAAACTGTACAGGTTTGTCAGGGTTGTTTAAAATTTTGGCAAGACGATCAATATCGCTAAATATAAGGTGTGCCCTTTTGTATGTAGCAAACCTGCGCGCAAAACCTATTGTAAGTGTTTTTTCATTTACCGATTTTAATAAATCCATAATAATTTTGGGGTTTTCGTGCCTGCGCACAAAGCTCTCCTCATACCTTGCTTTTACATAATCGATAAGACTTTTGCGCAGATTATTCCGTACCTCCCAAATTTTATCATCAGAAACATCAAAAATCTTTTCCCAATATTTTGGGTTTGACTGGTCGCTTAAAAAGCCGTCGCCAAATTCGGTTTTAAACAGCTTTTGCCATGTTTTTGCAGTCCATGTTGGGTAGTGGACACCATTTGTAACGTAATCAATATGCAGCTCTTGTGCCGAATAGCCTTTCCATAAATATTGGAACATGTCTTTTGAGACATCGCCGTGTAGTTTGCTTACGCCGTTCATCTCTTGCGATGTTTTTGCTGCGAGTACGCTCATCGAGAATTTTTCGCCATGTTGGTTTTCTATTCCCCTGCCAAGGTTCAAAAATGTTTCCCAGCTTATTTTTAGGCGATCGGGAAAATGGCGCAGGTATGTCCTTATCAAGTCCTCTTCAAATGCATCGTGTCCTGCCGGAACAGGCGTGTGGGTTGTAAACAGCGATGAGGCGCGTACAACCTCCAACGACTCGTCGAATGTGAGATTATCGTGCTGAACCAGATTTGCCAGCCTCTCAATGTTTATCATTGCTGCATGTCCTTCGTTGCAGTGGTAAATATCGGGTTTAATACCTAACTCTTTTATTGCCCTTATTCCACCAAGCCCTAACAGAACTTCTTGTTTTAGGCGGTTTTCCCAGTCGCCGCCATATAATTGGTGTGTTATGGTACGGTCTTCGGGCGTGTTCTCTTTAAAATCGGTATCTAAAAGGTAAAGTGGTATCCTGCCAACCATAACTTTCCATATCCTTGCCTTTATTATCCTTCCCGGAAAATTCAGCGAAACCGTTACAAGTTGTTTTAAGTCGTCGTAAATTGGGGTAATCGGTAATTCGGAGAATTTTTGGGGAACCATGTTTGCCTGTTGCTCGCCCGATACTGTAAGATGCTGTGTGAAATAACCGAATTTATATAAAAAGCCTATCGCAAACATTGGTGTGTTGCAGTCGCTGGCCTCTTTAAGGTAATCGCCAGCCAATATTCCCAAGCCGCCCGAAAAAATTTTTAGGTTGTCGGTTAAGCCGTACTCCATGCTAAAGTATGAAATAAGCGGCATGTTATTGGGTTTAGGCTCGTCCATATATGTTTTAAATTCATTATAAACCTTTTTCAATTTATCAATGAATTGTTTGTCTTTTTTCAGCTCTTCAATGCGGTCGTTTGATACTGTTTTCAGTAACGAGATAGGGTTTTTTTGTGTTTTTGCCCATAATTCGGGCGAAATAGACTCAAAAAGTTCAATTGCTTCATAATTCCAACACCACCAAAGGTTCATCGAAAGCTCCTCAAGTGCTTTTAATTCCTCGGGCAGGTTCGAGTGTATTATCATTTTTTTCCAAATAGGGTCGTTGCTTGTTTGTCTTATTTTCATTTGTTTATAAGTTGACTTTGAAATAATTTCGTTTTTTTCTCTTATTGATGATGCGCTTAAAGCTTTGTTGTAGGCTTGCAAATAATAGGGGGCAAACTTTTCCCAAACTGTTTCTTCTGCCAGTTTTTGCGCGTTGTTATTAATTTTTTGCCTTTCGCTAACTGCTGTTTGGCTTATTTTTAAAAATATTGATTCAATTTCTTGAACCAATTCTTGATAGTTATCCTCGGTACGTATAACAACGCTTAAGCCTTGGGTTATGTTTCTCGATTTTGATTTCATCCATTGCCCAAAACCCGAAAGGCTTGTTGTAATTGTTGGCACGCCTACTGCCAAGCTCTCCATTGGTGTGTAGCCCCAAGGTTCGTAATATGAGGGGAATGCTGTTAAATCGAACCCGCTTAATAAGGTATAATACGGAATGTTGAAAACGCCGTCGGAGCCGTTCAGGTATATTGGGGCAAAAACTATTTTTACCTTTTGGTTGGGGTTGTTTAGTAAATTAAGTTGGTGGCATTTGTCAATTATCGGGTCGTATGAATTTTGGTTTAAGCAGTGTGTGGTAACAGGGTTGGCTGGTTTATTGTAATTGCCCGATTCAATATTCTCCAATAGCTCTTTTTCGGGTGCGTAATGCTCGTTTGGAACTAAAATAAAGCCCACTACATTGTGTTTTAATTCGGGGTTTTGGTTAAGCTTTGCCAGCGACTCCAAAAAAACATCAATACCTTTGTTTTTAAACTCGTACCTGCCGCTTGTTGCAATAAATATGGTGTTTTTATCACATTCAATACCTGTTAATGCCTTGGTAATTTTACAAAGTGTTTTTCTTGAATTATCCCTTTTTTCAGGTGTAATGGCCTCAAGGTGTTTTAAGGCAAACCCGTTTGGGGTAATAATATCGGGGGTTTTGTTTAACAGAAATTCACACTCGTTTCCGGTAACGTTGCTTACAGTTGTAAATGTATCGGCATTTTTTGCTGCCATTTTTTCTAACGAATGTTTTGATATTACACCAAGTTCGTTTGCTTTTTGGTTTGGTTCAAAAGAGCCCAAGCTTTGGTACAGAGGCAATCCGTTTCCGGCAATTGAACGGCCTAAAACCGTGGCATGTGTTGTAAAAACCGTACCAATATACGGTGCATTTTGTTTAAGGAAAAGCACTCCTGCACCTGTCATCCACTCATGGAATTGTGCTATAATTTTTTTGTTTGACAGGTAATAGTTGGCAAAACTTTTAATAACCTTTCCGATGGCATATCCAAATAGTGCCGATTCTATATAGTCCCATTGCCCCGATAATGAATCAAGCTCATATGTCTCCCAAAAGTTTTTGAATATTTCGTCTTTTTGCGAAATTAATTGGGTAAAATCTATTAAAATGGCCTTTGGTTTATGTCCAATATTCCATCTGCCTGTCCTAACTCTAATATTGTTGAGTTTCGACTCTTTGTGCCAATCCGGAAACAGGTTTTTGTCTTCAATAAACTCAGGGTGCGCATCTTCATCTTTTAATATATCGGGGCCAATAAATATAATATTGTCGCCATACTCTTTATATATCGACGGTAGTTTTGATGTAATTACCGTATGTATGCCTCCCACTTTGTTGCATACTTCCCAACTGGTTTCAAAAAGAAACCCTTTATCATTTGTCATCGTTTTTAAGGTTTTTGAATTTGCAAAGTAATGAATAATATATGGTAAAGAACATGTTTTTCTCATTTTTATATTGTGAAAACAACTGTAATTATATTCTGTTTTGGGCTTAATTGTTTATTTAAAACGTTTGAGGCGGTTAATAGAATTTTTTGTAAGCATCAATAAAATTTTCAAACAGTTTTAATTATGGTAATTAGAAAAAAAAGTTGCCAAAATTGTATAATAATGAAGTATAAAAATTTAATATAATTGCTATATTGTACACTTTACATTTAATTTAAAAAATATACATATGAGCGCATTGCAAGATTTAAAACCTAAAGAAGTCTGGCAGTATTTTGACGAAATCTGTCAGGTTCCTCGTCCATCAAAAAAAGAGGAAAAAATAATTGCCTACCTAATGGATTTCGGTAAAAAACATAAGCTTAATACCCAAAATGATGCAGCAGGGAATGTATTAATAAGCAAGCCTGCAACAAAAGGGTTTGAAAAGGCTAAACCTGTGGTTTTACAAAGCCACATGGATATGGTTTGTGAAAAGAATAGTGAAACAAAGCACGATTTTTTAAAAGATCCGATACAACCTGTTGTTAATGGGGAGTGGGTATCGGCAAAAGGCACAACCCTTGGGGCTGATGACGGGATAGGAATGGCGGCACAGTTGGCAATATTGGCGTCAGACTCTATTGAGCACCCCGAATTGGAGTGTTTGTTTACCGTTGATGAAGAGACAGGGCTAACCGGTGCATTTGCATTGCAGCCAGAGTTTATAAAAGGACGTACTTTAATAAACCTTGATTCGGAAGATGAGGGTGAGCTGTTTATTGGCTGTGCCGGTGGAATTGATACGGTTGCCACTTTTAACTTCAGAACGCGACCAATACCAACCAAATCGCTTGCATTTAAAATTGAGGTTAAGGGGTTGCGCGGAGGCCATTCGGGCGACGATATTAATAAAGGATATGGGAACGCAAACAAAATAATAAACCGTTTTTTGTGGAATGCTACCCATAAATTCAACATTAGGGTAAGTAAGTTTGACGGTGGTAATTTAAGAAATGCTATTCCGCGTGAAGGGTATGCAATTGTTACTATAAAGCAGAAATATTTAATACCGTTTGAGACCTATTTTTCAAACTATTGCAAAACCATATTTAAAGAGTTAAAAGGGGTTGAGCCTAAGCTAACATTTGATTTGAATAAGGTTGATATGCCAAGGTATATAATGAAGATGAAGGACCAAAAAGATTTGTTGAACGCATTATATGTCTGTCCAAACGGAGCTATGTCAATGAGCAGGGATTTGCCCGGATTGGTAGAGACTTCGACTAATTTGGCATCGGTAAAATTTTACGAAGGAAATATTATAGAGGTGGTAACAAGCCAGCGCAGTAGTGTCGATTCTGCAATTAGGGATATTGTCGATATGGTTGGCAGCGTGTTTACCATGGGCGGTGCAAACATTCAACATTCCGACGGATACCCGGGGTGGAACCCCAATACCGAATCGCAGATATTAAAGGTGTCGGAGGATAGTTATGAGCGTTTGTTTGGTAAAAAACCGATTGTGAGGGCTATTCATGCAGGGTTAGAGTGTGGACTGTTTTTAGAAAAATATCCTGATATGGATATGATATCGTTTGGTCCTACTTTGCGCAATGTACATTCGCCCGACGAAAAGATACATGTGGGTACTGTTGATAAATTCTGGAACCACTTGTTAGATGTATTGAAGAATATTCCTGCAAATTAATTTGTATAAC
>CAYQPP010000223.1:0-6151 GCA_964419235.1 uncultured Bacteroidales bacterium | reverse complement strand
GATGTGCCTATGCGCGGCTCGGGCGATATTAAAGATAATTGGGATTTAAGCGTAAAAAGGGCAACGGCCATTGTAAAAATACTACTTAAAAATTCGAGTATGAATCCTAATAGGGTTACTGCTGCAGGACGTGGGCCATACATGCCTATTGACCCCGCAAAAACATCGGAGGCAAGGGCAAAAAACCGCAGAACCGAAATTATTTTAACGCCAAAACTTGATGAGCTGTTTCAAATTTTAGAGGCGAATTAATTGAGTTTTAATTTTTCGTGGTGTTTTCACGCAAGTATTTTTTGTGCTTGCTTATTATTTATTGCTATTTTTGCCATCCTTAAAATAAAAATATATACAGAATGAATTTTGTTGAAGAGTTAAAATGGCGTGGCATGATACACGATATAATGCCCGGAACCGAAAAACAATTACAAAAAGAGTTAACCTCGGCTTATGTTGGTATCGACCCAACGGCCGATTCATTGCATATTGGCCATCTTGTGGGCGTTATGATGCTTAAGCACTTGCAAAACAAAGGACACCGCCCCATAGTATTGGTTGGTGGTGCTACCGGAATGATTGGCGACCCGTCGGGTAAATCGCAAGAGCGTAATTTGTTAGATGAAAAAACATTGCGCCATAACCAAGATTGCCTTAAAAAACAGCTTTCAAAACTGTTAGATTTTGAAACAGAAGTAAAAACCAAAGCTGTAATGGTAAATAATTACGATTGGATGAAAGAGTACAGTTTTCTTGATTTTATTCGTGAAATAGGCAAGCATATTACCGTAAACTATATGATGGCTAAAGATTCGGTAAAAAAACGCATTAGCGGCGACGGGCAAATAGGTATGTCGTTTACCGAATTTTCATACCAGCTTGTTCAAGGAACCGATTTTTTGCACCTGTACCGCAATATGGGCTGCAAGCTGCAAATGGGCGGCTCAGACCAATGGGGAAATATAGTTACCGGCACCGAGCTAATTCGCCGCAAAGAGGGTGGAGAAGCTTTTGCATTAACCTGTCCGCTTATTACCAAAGCCGATGGTGGAAAATTCGGAAAAACCGAATCGGGGAATGTTTGGCTCGACCCCGAACGTACCTCGCCGTATAGCTTTTACCAGTTTTGGCTAAACGTTTCGGACACCGATGCCGAAAAATACATTAAAATATTTACCATGCTTTCGGAAACCGATGTGGCTTTGCTTACCGAAAAACATAAAGAAGCGCCTCACTTAAGAGAGTTGCAAAAAGCATTGGCAAAAGAGGTAACTATAATGATTCACTCTGAAAAAGAGTATAATGCAGCTGTTGAGGCATCGCAAATACTTTTTGGAAAAGCAACAAGCGAGGCGTTGGCAAAAATTGATGAGCGCACATTCTTATCGGTTTTTGAAGGTGTTCCTACATTTGAAATAAACAAAACAGATTTAAACAGCGGTGTAAACGTGGTTGACTTACTTACCGACAATGCAGCAGTATTTGCATCAAAAGGCGAGCTGCGCAGGTTGCTAAAAGGCGGAGGGGTAAGTTTAAACAAGGAAAAAATCGGCTCGCAAGAGATGGTTGTAAATAAAATGAATTTAATAAACGATAAATATATTCTAATACAAAAAGGCAAAAAAAACTATTACCTACTTTCGGCAAAATAGTATTCAAGCTTTTAAAAACATTTTAAAAGGTATTGTATCTTTACATGCAATACCTTTTTTTATTATGGAAATATGCTTTAGCACACTATTAAAACAGTTAGAGATAAATTTAAAAAATAACAGACCCGGCGAATGGGCTCAAAAACTTATGATGCCTCAAGGCAGGCTAATGTATTCGAACCATAAAATTCCACCTTGCCCAAGTGCTGTGCTTATTTTGCTTTTTGAGCAAAACAATCAAATATATTTTCCTATAATTCGTAGGCATAAGTATAATGGCTCGCACAGCGGGCAAATGGCATTTCCGGGCGGAAAATTTGAAAACGCCGATAAAAATTTAATAGCTACCGCTTTACGCGAAGCAGAAGAGGAGGTTGGCATAAAACCAAACAAAGTTAGTGTTATCGGCACCCTTTCAGAATTGTATATTCCGGTTACCAATATGCAGGTATTGCCGGTGGTGGGATACACAAAATTTAAACCCGAGTTTTTATTAAATACACGCGAGGTTAATGCACTATTTACTGTAAATATTAATGATATTTTAACTGATAAATACAAGGGTATCGAAAGCCGCGTTTTAAAAGGTGTAGATGCTAAAATTCCGTTTTATAATTTAAAAAGCCAAAAAGTTGGGGGGCAACCGCCATGATTATAAGCGAGTTTGAACAGATAATACTGAAAATTAGGGAAGAATATATGAAACCCCGAAACAAAGCCTCGAGGAATTCTTTTGATTAAAAAAGAGTTGACTTAATTGGTATTAGGTATGTGCTTATAAAACACCACACTTTAGTTTAATTCTACTTTATTACTTACTACTCCTAAATCAGCGAATCACTTTTTTATACATCTCGTATCTGTTTATTACCTCTTTAACGTAATTATATGTCTCTTCGCCTCTGCAATAACCATATTTTACCAATTTGCTGTTATAATATTGGGGATTCGATTTATTCAATAAAAAATAGTCAACATTATTGTCCCATATATTTGGGTCTTTTCCATTTGCCTCAGCCAAACGCCTTGCATCTAAAATATGTCCCATTCCTACATTGTACGAAGCTAAAATAAATTTTTTGCGTTCATCATCATCTTTAATATCGGTTTTAAACCGAGAATTGAGCCATTTAATAAATTTTACGCCTGCCTTTATATTCTCTTCAGCCGTTGAGTTTTTTGATGCTCCAAACCTTTTTGCGGTAGCCGGCATTAACTGCATTAAACCATAAGCACCTGCCCACGATTTTAGGTTTGGATTAAATCTTGACTCCTGAAATATTAATGATGCCAACAATCGCCAATCCCAATTAATAGTTTTGCTATATTTTTTAATGTATTTATCATACATTGAAATTCTTCCGCCTTTTAGTGATATATATGAGCTTGAGCTACGTTTGCCGGCCTTCATATTTTTAAAATATTTATTATAAATTACGGCATATAAATTTGAGCCTTCCATAGTTTCAATCCATGCATTAATTTCGTTGAGTAACTGCTTGTTTTTGCGGTTAACTGCCCATGCTTGCTTTTGCGGGAATGAAATTGCTGTTTTAGCATCAATTTGCGGATAATAGGTTTGATTCAAAAGGGCAACCTCCTCGTCGGCAACCGTATATTGTATTTCGCCTTTGGCTACCAGCGTAATAAGCTGCTCCTCTTCATAATCTTCAACTTCAATAATATTAATTGAATCGCCAATTTCGTCTTCTAAGTTTTTTAACCGCTGCACAAAGGCTGAGTTTTTCATTACATGAACTGTTTTTCCGGCTAAGTCAAGCTGATTGCGAATTAATTGTTTGTCAATATTATATGGAGCCATAACTTTCCAATTAATAGGTTTTTTTTGTATCAATACTTGACGGGTTTGCCCAATGGCTTTAGTAAAAGTTACCATTTTTTGACGTTTTTTGGTAACTGTTAAATTTATAGCAATTAAATCACACTCAAATTCATTCAGTTTTCTGAAAGCCTCCTCTAAATCATTAGTTATAACAAGTTCTAACTCAACACCTAATTGTTTTGCCAACAACTGGAGCAGCTCGTACTGATACCCCATTTGAGTACCACGATAAATAAAATAACTGGTTGAATTGTAATCAGTGAGGGCAATTAGTTTACCTCTTTTTTTTATGGCAGAAATATCGAACGATTTAGTGCTACTCCTTTTTTTTTCGCCTTTACAGGAGAATAAAACAATAAAAAATATTGATAATATAAAAAGCAGGGCATTTTTGCGCATAGCAACAGCTTTAATTAAACCTATTTCAATATAGGAAAAATAATTTACAAATAGGCTTACGCATAATTTGTTTTTAGGGTTTTTATGGTTGTTTGGTAAATTTAGAAGTAATTGCAATACGGTTTTGGCAAGCCTTAATTAGCGTCTGTCCTGAATTTACTTCGGGGGCATACAATAAATCTAAACCACAAAATACTAAATATATTTAAAATTTTTATTTTGTGTAACAACGTAAAAGTCGAACTTTATAGATGAGCTCTAAATAGAGTCTATTAAAGTTCTATATATCAACCTCTAACTGATAACCATCGCGCCTTACCATCATAGCATTTTCGTAATTGTTGTGGGCGCCTTCAACTTTAGGTATATACAATGAGCTTACTATCCTAAATGCCGTGTCTTTAATATCGAGGGGTTTCTCTTGGCCAATTTCAACCGAAAACCGATATAGTGCTTTTGCATCAACATTTTGCAGCATACCGCCATTTAAAATGCCCGGAATATACCAAACCAAATAGTTACCCGATTTGGCTATCTCGCCGCTCATGCTCGCCAAAACACCGTGCAAACTCCGTTTTGCCGAAATAAACTGATGTATTTCGGGCACATTAATATCTTCGGCGGCAGCACCTACAAACAAGGCTGTACCTTTTAAACAGGCAAAAACAGCTTTAAAAATTTGCAATGGGGCATAGTGGTTTACAATACCAACTTTTTTGTCATTCCGGCTTAACAAAACCCCCGCTGCATTAATAAAAAAGTTATAAGTGTTACCATTGCATGTCAATAATTGCAAAAATTCTTTAACCTCGGCATCGTTAAAAAAATCAACTTTATATGCTTTTATTGATACTCCTTTTGCTTTTGCTGCCTTTTCTATTTTATCAATAGTATTTTTGTTTCTGTTGTATTGCACAATTAAGTTTGCACCCCGTTTTATTAGGTCGATGGCAATTTCAGAACCCAATTTGCCACTTGCCCCCAAAACCAATGCGGTTGTGCCTTTTAAATCGTTATTATACAGATAATCAAGTTTTTTATTTTTGCTTTTTTCATCAGGCACCAAATAGGTAAAGGCTCCGTAGTTTCCGCCCACCCCTGCCATTGGGCTTACTATTTTCATTCTCTGTTTTAACTTGCCTTGCTCGTTAAGCATTGAATAGGCAATAGGAACGGTAGCACCCGAAATATTTCCAAACTCGTGCTGTGCATTTAAGTAGAGCTGTTTTGGACTAAGCCCCAAGTTTTGCGCTGCCGGGTACAAAATGGCATTTCCTGTTTGGTGCGGTACACAAAAGTCAAGCTCCTCAACACTCCAGCCTGTTTTTTCCATTACCTCGCGCGCCGCCACCGGAATATTTTCAATTGCCCTGTCTTTTATTAATGTATCGTCCATATACAAATTCCAATTTTTATCAACTCCCACAAAGTCAATCATTTGCATATCTTGATAATTGTTTATTGCCAGTACGCCCTGTGGCGTTTCTGTTTCAACCTTCGACAAAATTACGGCTGCGGCACCATCGGCAAAGGTTACAAAAGGCACAAATTTTACACGTTGGGTTAAAAACGACGACATTGTTTCGGTATGCGCCACAACAAGGTGTTTTGCATTGGGGTGCGTTTTAAAATGCTCGATGGCACGCTCAAGGTTAGTATTAAAACCCGAACAGCCCGAGGCAAGCGTAAAGGTTGGTTTAAAATTGTTAAACCCCACAAAATGCGATTTTATCGATGCTGCTATTCCCGGTGCTTTTTGGTGCGGCGAAACCGTGCTAATAAACCATGCATCAACCTCTTTTGGGGTAACACCGGCATCTTTCAAGGCATTTTCAACAGCTTGCACGCCAAGCTCAAGCGACGATTCGGCATAATAAAGTTTTTTTTTGGTAGGCGGAAACGGCGTTACATGCCTTCGGGTATTAAAACCCATTTTTTCGCGCACAAAATAGTCAAATGCCCCAATGTCAGGATTTTTCTCTTTGTAGGCAATGTAGTTTTTGCTTTTTGCCATGCGGTTTTCATCAAAACCCCGCAACAGCCCTTTTCTAATAGCATCGGCAATATATTCGTTAGTAACAGGGTATTTGCCTGCCGAGTGCCCTATGCCCGAAAATATGTAGCTTTCCATTTTTTTATATCTTCAATACAACTTAATTTACATCTATTCTCTACTTCTAAAATCTACAATCTAAAATCACTAATCTACAATTAATCAATTTACGATTTGAAATTGGCGATTTAGGATTTAAGATTTTTAAAT
>CAYQPP010000222.1:0-6160 GCA_964419235.1 uncultured Bacteroidales bacterium | reverse complement strand
CATGACTTGAACCTGGGACACTCCCGACATTCAACGTCGGGATGCTCTAACCAACTAAGCTAAAGAGGTTTTTTGTTAAAAACTTGGTATATAAATTTTATGTACAAACAAAAAAGCACCTACAAAATTAATTGTAAGTGCTTGATATTAAGTGCTCCTCTTCCAGGACTTGAACCTGGGACACCCTGATTAACAGTCAGGTGCTCTAACCAACTGAGCTAAAGAGGAAGAACGTTTTGCAATTCATCATTTGCTTTTCAAAATTGCGTGGCAAAAATAGGTGTCTTCTTTGAATTTGCAAAATAAAATGTAAAAAAAATTAACTATAAATGTAATTATTTCTTTATAGCTTAACAATCAATAACATAGGATTAAATTTTTTTATTATAAAAAAATCAAGTTAATTCGCAGCGGCATTTATGCAGCATAACATAAAAATGGTTTTACATAAAACTCTTTAAAAATGGACAAAGTATTAGGAATGGGCAATGCCCTGATAGATATTATGACAAAACTTGAAAACGACTCAATACTTTCTGAGTTGAGCCTGCCCAAAGGCAGCATGCAATTGGTTGACACATCGTTTTCAAACAAAGTAATGGATAAAACAAAACACCTTAACCCCATTTTGACATCGGGCGGCTCGGCTGCAAACACCATACACGGACTTGCAAAATTGGGCATAAAAACAGGCTTTATAGGTAAAGTTGGCAACGACAAAATGGGCGATTTTTTTAAAGCTGACCTTGAACAATCGAACATCAGCCCTTTGCTTTTGCAGAGCCAAACTCCATCGGGACAAGCAATTGCATTGGTGTCGCACGATTCGGAGCGAACTTTTGCCACCTATTTGGGGGCTGCCGTTGAACTCTCGGGCGACGATATTTTTCCCGATGCCTTTAATGACTACAACTATTTTCATATTGAAGGGTATTTGGTACAAAATCACCAATTAATCGAAAAAGCACTTAAAACCGCCAAAGACAAAGGGTTAAAAATTTCTCTCGACCTTGCAAGCTATAATGTTGTTGAAGATAACTTGGAGTTTTTAAAACGTGTTGTTGCCGAGTATGTCGATATTGTTTTTGCAAACGAAGAGGAGGCAAAAGCCTTTACAGGAAAAGAGCCCGAAGGGGCATTGAACGATTTGGCTAATATTTGCGAAATTGCGGTTGTAAAAATCGGTAAAGCTGGGTCGTTAATAAAAACCGGCGGAAAATCATATAAAGCAGGCATTATCAATGTAAAAAGCATTGACACAACAGGAGCCGGCGATTTATATGCTGCAGGCTTTTTGTATGGCTTAATAAATGGCAAAACAATGGAAACCTGCGGCAAACTCGGCTCATTGCTGTCGGGCAAGGTAATTGAAAATTTAGGCGCAAAAATCTCTAACGATGGGTGGTCGTTTATCGAATCGCAAATTTAATACACAACCAATATATACTGTTTTATGTAAAGGCTCCCTGCAAAGGGGGCTTTTTTATTTTAAAATATTAACTTTGTTATTCTGCAAAATGCAGAGCCTGTTCCGTATTTACGGAAAGTTGACTACTGAGGTAGTTTTTGCCATTGAAAAATTAATATGATAGATTAAAACAGGCTAAATTAATCAGATCAATATGAATAAAGCCGTCCTCATATCAATTATTATCGGGTTAATATCAATTAACCGAGCCTTGCCCCAAACGCCTGACAACAATCTGTACCATTTCAGGTTTGTGGTTTCCGATAAATCGGATATTGATAATATTACCTTGATAATATCAATCGACAATGTTGTTGGCGATACTGTTTATGCCTATGCCAACAACATAGAGTTCAACAAATTCAAAAAGCTTGGCATTGCCTATGAATTTATACCCGAAACAAAATCGGCGAAAGCCATAACCATGGCAACAACGGTTGATGAAATGGGCAACTGGGACAGATACCCCACCTATGAAGTTTATGAACAGATGATGCAAAACTTTGCAACACAATACCCCGAAATATGCGTTTTAGAAGAGATAGGCACACTAAGCAGCGGACGAAAACTTTTGAGCATAAAAATATCGGATAATGCAACAGATGATAATGAACCCGAGCCCGAAGTTTTTTTCACAAGCACAATGCATGGCGACGAAACCGGCGGATATGTTGTTTTACTTAGGTTAATAGATTATTTTTTATCGAATTACAATGTTGAGGGAAAAGAGTCGATAACCAATATTATCAACAATTCCGAAATTTGGATAAACCCCCTTGCAAACCCAAACGGCACATACTATGGGGGCAATGCCTCGGTGTCGAGCGCAAGGCGCTATAACGGCAACAACGTCGATTTAAACCGCAATTTTCCCGACCCCGAAAACGGGCAGCACCCCGATGGTAATTCCTATCAAGAGGAGACGCAGTTTATGATGGATTTTGCCGATAAGCACCATTTTTCGATTGGAATAAATATACACGGCGGCGCCGAAGTGGTAAACTACCCTTGGGATACGTGGCACAAAAGGGCAGCCGACGATGCTTGGTGGCAATATGTTGGTGGCAATTACCGCGATTCGGCTCAGGCAAACAGCCCCGCAGGTTATTTAACGGGCGTTTCAAACGGATTAACAAACGGTTACGACTGGTACAGCATGGCAGGCGGGCGGCAAGACTATATGAACTATTTTAAGCATTGCCGCGAGTTTACCCTCGAAATAAGCGGTGTAAAACTATACTCAAGCTCGAGCCTTCCCACATTATGGAACTCGAACAGGGCTGCCTTGATTGGCTATATTACCGAATCGTTATACGGAATACACGGCAAAATACTTACCGACAAAAACAAGCCTGTTTTTGCAAAAATAGAGGTGCTTAACCACGATATTGACAATTCTGAGGTATATTCTGATAACCTTACGGGATTTTTTACCCGCTATTTAAAAGCAGGCACGTACAACCTGCAAATTTCGGCAACAGGCTACACCGACACAATTACAAGGCAAATTGAGGTTAAAGATGCAGAGCAGGTATATATAAATCACGTTTTTAAAAGTGTTGGCGCGGCAATTTGCCTCGATACCTCTAAAATTGCCAAAGAATTTTATCTGCCTACAACCGATTCAATTGTTATACCCATAATAAATTGCAGCAACAAAACGCAATTGGTAAATGCCCAAATAAATAACAACGAATCAACAGCATGGGTACAGTTAAAAACAAATTCGGAAACATTAAACCCGCAGCAAAAATGGTTTTTGACGGTTTATGTCAATAATGCCGCCAATATCGACACCTTATACTCCTGCAGCTTAATTATTGAAGCCGACTCTGTTTATACAATCCAAATTTCGGCAAATTTCGGTAGCAGCAATAAAATTGTATTTGATAAAAACGAAATTGCCAACTCCCTTGTTACCAATACCTTTGTTGCCGACACAATAACCATAAGCAAAGCGGATGGCGGCTCAAAACAGGTAATAATAAAAGCGGAGCCCGAAGTAGAGTGGCTAAATATAATTGATGATACCATAATTGTTGAAGCATCGCAACCATATAAATACATATTTGAAATAAACAGCGCCCCTGTTTCAACAGGCTTTTACAAAACTGTTTTACAATTTAACGACGGGGCAATACATACAATACCTGTAAATTTATTGGTTGATACCGTTCCGCTTGTTAAAGTGCAAAACTACCATAAAAATCTATCGGTAAATAAAAACAGCACCCTTACCGACACATTCTATATTACAAACAAAGGCGGCGGATTACTTGAATACAGCATTGATATTGCCGACAATGATTTAAGGTCAAAAATTACGGTAACCCCGAATTTGGGCTCAATAAAAAAATTGGACAAACAAACCCATGTAATTGAAATACCGTCAGAGCTCTTTAATGTAGGAAGTTATAATACCGGTTTAATAATATCATCGGAATATAATACGGTAACCCTGCCAATAAATTTGAGTGTTGACACTTTGCCAAAGCTTTTTGTAAATACCGACACCATAAAAATCAACGGTGTAGGAAATGGTATTTATAAAGACTCGGTGTTATTGAATAATATTGGCGGCGGTATGCTTGAAATTACTGCAAGCGAGCAGGCAACATCGGGGTATAACTTAATTATATTGTCGCAATTGCACACCATGCAAATTCCGGCAAGCTCATCGGCATATTTTTATTTTTCAATTGATGCAGCCCATTTGCCTTATGGTGTTTATTACAGTTCAATAAATATTAATGGCAAAATAATACCCGTTGCTTTTAATTTAAGCAAAAGCCTATAATCTTCTCTAAAATAAATAATTTTTGTGTGGTTATACTAAAACAGCCCGTGTATTTCAGCATCAATTTTGGTGATAATGCTACTCAAATCCTCATTTTTTTCAGAAAAATTCAGATTATCGACATCAATTATCAGCAGTTTGTTAAATTCCGATTTGTCAATCCATGCCTCGTAACGCTCATTTAGGCGTTTAAGGTAATCTAACCTTATGGAGTTTTCGTAATCGCGTCCGCGTTTTTGTATTTGGTGCACCAAAGTGGGTACCGATGCCCTAAGGTAAATTAGCAAGTCGGGGGGCTGAACCAACGAGCTCATTAACTGAAACAGGGCAAAATAGTTATCAAAATCGCGCGAGCTTAAAAGTCCCATAGCATGCAGGTTTGGGGCAAAAATATGCGCATCTTCATAAATTGTTCTGTCTTGAATTACCGTTTTTCCCGATTTGTGTATCTGTAATATTTGGTTAAAGCGGCTATTCAAAAAATAAATTTGCAGATTAAACGACCAACGCTGCATATCATTATAAAAATCATTCAAATACGGATTTTCATTAACATCCTCAAAATGCGCTTCCCATTTATAATGTTTTGATAATAACCGTGTTAAAGTTGTTTTTCCGGAGCCTATGTTACCTGCTATTGCTATATGCATAATCTACTGTTTTTTTATTCTACTAAAGTAGTTTTTTTATTCATTTCAAAAAAAATAAAAATATTTTTTATTTGACGCAACCTTTTTGTTTTATATGCATCGAACTATTATAATAAGGCTATTTATTAGGTATAGATGCCTTATAATGTGAAATAAAAAAAATGTAATAACGTTATTATTAAAATCTCTTTATTATGCATAGAGAATTACCCTTATATGTTTTTGTACGCAATGCAATAGTTTTATGCTTTGTCTTTTTTATGGTGTCGGGCATTATTATTGAAAAAGGTAGGCAAGAGCGCGGCGAGGAGTCGTTATTTAACGGGATAGGGATAAAACATAAAAAAATTATTGATTATAACGACCATGATATAATTAATTCGATAAATGCCGACCCCATTAATGCATATAAAGATAATAGTGAAGATGAAAATTCTATTTTTGAGACTATTAACAAAGTAGAAATTTCGGCAATTACAGCCGGCGGCAAAAATAAAAACCCCGATAACACAAATCAAGGTAAGCTATAAACAATACTCAAGTTCTGAAAGTGAGTTTATTACGATATTTCTGTTAACTTTTAACCTTTTTGCGGTTTGATGCCCTTGCGACACCAATACGCAATTTATCCCTAATGCCTCAGCCACTTCCATATCGTGCAGCGTATCGCCAACCATTAAGGTTTTGCTGCGGTCAATATTCATATCGTCTATTAGTTTTATGCCCCTGTTGATTTTGCTTTTTGCAAAATGGTTGTCAATTCCGGCAATAGCAGTAAAATATTTTTCAATACCAAGGCTGCGTACCGAAAGCAAAAGGCTATTATGCTCCATTGCCGATAAAATATACTGATTAATACTGTTGTTTTTTAACTGCCGCAGTACTGCATCTACTTCGGGGAATAACCCTGCCATAGGAAGAAAATTTTGGTAATATTCAATAAATTTTAGAGCAGGCGTGTCAAACTCTTCAACAGAAAAATCGAACCCTATTTGTTCGTAATAATCGCGAACCGGAAAGGTAAAAACATCACGGTACCGGTTCTCGGTTAAAGGCGATATGCCCCTTTCGTTCAACAATTTGTTCATTGCTTTAATGCAAATCGAAACATCGTTTAAAAGCGTGCCGTTCCAGTCCCAAATTATTGTGGTGTATTTTGCCATAGTCAATTGGTTATTCTCTCTCTTAATCTGCATTATTCATAAGAAAATGTTAACTATTTGCTGTAAGTGTTGGCATTTAAAT
>CAYQPP010000221.1:0-6203 GCA_964419235.1 uncultured Bacteroidales bacterium | reverse complement strand
ACCGGCTTTTAGGCTTATTAAAAAAACACGCAAATCATCGTTTTCCTGAAAATTATTTACCGATTTTTTACGCTGTTTGGTGCTACTTTTCCCGTCGAGGTATTCAAAATTTATATTTTGCTTTATTAGCTCGCTTTTTATTATTGAAAGCATTTTTACGAATTGCGAAAATATGAGTATTTTATGGTTTGCAGTTTTGTTTGTTATATGTCGCAAAATCTCTTTTACTTTTATCGACTGGGCATCGGTAATATGGTCTTTATTTACCAATGCTGGCGAATCGCATATTTGGCGCAGGCGTGTAAGTGCCTCCAAAACCATTATTTTTGATTTGCCTAACCCATCGTCTTTAATTTTGCTGAGCAGTTGGTTTTTGTAATTGTTGCGGTATGCATCGTAAACGCGGCGTTGCTCGCTCTCCATTTCGCAATAGATAATATCCTCGGTTTTTGCAGGCAGCTCGGTGGCTACATTCTCTTTTGTGCGCCGCAAAATAAACGGGTTTATAAGCTTTTGCAATTCAATGGCAATTGCTTCGTTGCCATCTTTGTCAATGGGATTCGAGTAGTTGTCTTTAAAAGCTTTTGCGCCGTTAAAAAAACCGCGGTTTGCAAAACTCATTTGAGCAAACAGATCAAAAGTACCATTCTCAATCGGCGTTCCCGAAAGGGCTATCCTATTTTTGGCATTAATAATGTTAGCTGCCTTATAGCGGCGCGATGCTGGGTTTTTTATTGCCTGCGATTCGTCAAGAATAACATAATTGAACTGAAATTTGCCCAGCATCTCAATATCCCTGAGCAGTACCCCGTAGGTTGTAAAAATAATGTGGTATTTATCGAAACCAGTAGCGGTTTTTTGCCTGTCGGGGCCATAGTGGTAAAAAGCCTTTAACTTTGGCGCAAATTTGGCAATTTCGTTTTCCCAGTTAAACAGCAAGGTTGTGGGCACAACAATTAAATTTGTCGATTTATTTTTATTAACCAAATGTTGAAGGAAGGTTAATATCTGGAGTGTTTTTCCCAGCCCCATATCATCGGCCAGAATACCGCCCCACTGCATCTCGTCAAGAAAATTGAGCCAGTTTAGCCCCTCTTTTTGATATGGGCGCAAATTAGCCGTAACCTGTTTGGGTATCTCGGTTTTGGCAATTTCGGTAAATGTCGCAAGTTTTTTCCTTTTCTCAGAAATTTCGTGCAGCAGTTCCATATCGTCAATGTTGTCAAAAAGCTCATCGATAATGGAAAACCGCAGTTTTGAGATTGCGAGCTTATTGTTTTTTACCTCACCAATCCTAAAATACTTCTCCAATTTTACAAACCACTCCGACGGCAGCACACCAACCGAACCGTCGTTAAGCTGTATATACCTCTGTTTGTTGATTACCGCTTTTCGTATATCGCTAAGGTTTACCTTATTGTCGCCAAAGCTTACGGCAACATCAAGCTCAAACCAGTCTTGCCCCGACGAAACCGATGTGCTAATTTTGCCTTTATAGGGCGAATACTTAAAGTTTTTCAGGTCTTTTAATCCATAAACCTCTATGTTGTCGGCTTTTAGCTTGTCAAAAAACTTGTAAAACCACATATTTTCGGCAAACTCGCTAAAGTGCAGATAAAAAACCCTCCTGCTTTTTTGAGAGTTGAATTTTGGGTGCAAATCGGCTATCAGGTCAACAAAATCGTTTTCAAGCTCATGGTTACGAATATATTCCAGAATATTATCGCCGTTTTTTACCAAAATATTGCCTGTTGAGTGAAGTAGTGCCGAAATTTCGTTATCGTACTCAACTTGCGGGGTAATAACAATAAAATCATTTTGTTCCGACAGGAATATCTGCTTTTTGTTGAAATCGAGTTCAATGGGCTCAATATTGAATAGCGTGTTTTTAAAAATTACCTGAAAATCTTTTGATATTGGATGGAGCACTTGGCTGTAAAACTCATTTTTATATGACCTTACCATTTTTAAAACGCCGGGGTAGTTTGCCATATATTGGCTAACCTTATAGTTTTTTGCAAAATAATATACATTGTTTATCAAACAAATATCGCTACCCGATTTTGAAGGGTCGATATCGCTGAAGCTGAATAAATCATCGCCTATTTTAATTTTCATTTCAGAACTGATAAATTCGGCGTTTTCCGATACTTCAAAAAGTATGTCGAGGCTAACAGGCGAAAGCGATATTTTTTCGAGGTTGCTTTTTTTAATGCTGTATTTGTCTTTTTTCAGCCCGAAAACAAATTTTTCATCCAGCATCAGCTCAAAAGCTTTTTGCTTAAGCTGAAACCCATTAGGGGTGTTGCTTTTTTCATCAATATCACTAATAACATTTAACAGCTCATTAGTTTTTTTGCCTTTATTTATTCGATACCCCGCATTGCCCTCGTACCGCTCAAAATTACTGTTGAGCAAAGTGCCGGCTTTATTACTTTTTGCAATTATGGGTATTATTCGGAAAAACCGCTCTTTATCATTAACCCTAAACTGGTTGGTATGGTAATCCTCGCGGTAGTTAACACTGTCGAGCATTAGCACAAAACCAATTTCGCGAATTTGTTTGTCAATAGATAACCCCTCTAACACAAGCTGGCTGCTGCTTGTTTTATTAATGAAGCTCATTATCGGGTCAACCTCATTTTTTGAAACAGGCACCAAACCAATAGCTTTTTCTGTGCGCTCGGCATAAAGCCCCTCGTTTTTGTTAAACGTATATATAAAATAGTCGTTAAAATCAGCTTTTGGCGATAGCCCGTAAACATTAAGCAGCTCTTTTTGCTTGGTTTGCAAATTGTCGCCAAAAATATCGCCCAACATATCGGGGGTTTTTGAATCGGCAATCATTTTTAGGCAATACCCTGTCGATAATGATAACTGCCCCTGTTGTTGATACTCCGATGAGGATATGTATGCTTTACCATTTTCAAAATAAAACTTTACAAAAATATCATCGCCATCTTTTTCAAGATTAAAAATAATGCTGTTTTTGTTAATTTCGATACTATAAAATTTAATAAAATTGGTATAGTAATTTAGTATCGTGCTTATCCTTTCGGATATATTTTTTTCTACAAACCCTCGGGTTATCAGTTTATAATCGGTTAATTCTATATTTAGTTTGGTTTTACTGCTTTTGCGTATATCGCTCCCCTTTTTTTGGGAGTTTATTTCCGGTACGCTTTTTAACCCCGATTTTTCGCTCTGTTTTTTATAGTTGGCAATAAAAAGCAACGATGCAACGCCATGCTTGCAAATGCCTCCCCAACTATATGGGCATGTGCACGATGCTTCAATATTATTGCTGTTTACACCCCGTATTGTAACACGGTACAGCTGTGTGCCCTGCACAAAAAATTTCCATGTGTCGGTTGTTTCATTATATACCTTAAACTCTACAGCCCCTTTTGCATATAACTTCATTCCTCTTTGTTGTACTGCATCAGCTGAATAAATGTCTATATAATCAACAATGTTATTTTCTGTATCGTCCATATTTTTAGTTGGTTCTTAAATTTACCTCACTTGTTATTCCTTATACAAAATGATTTTTTATAACATATTGATAATCAATAAATAAAAAAACTACATTTTATAAATTTGCTGTTTAATCAAATAAATATCTTCTTAAATTTTTGCAAAGGTAATTTTAATAAACCCTATAAAAAAATGTATCGGGGTTTTATGCTCGCTTTTGCCAACGCCAATGTTTTTATAATAAACTCCTGCGACATGTCGGTATCGTAATTCAGGAATACCCTTGAAAAAAAATAGTTTGAATAGGCAACCCCTTTTTTGTAGGCTATCTCTTTTGATAATGAAAGCGCTTGTTTTGCAAACTCCAAGTCTTTGCTATTACCTTGTTCTTTATAAATTTTTGCTATTTTAAGCAATAAAAACACCTTGTTTGTGTCCTGTTTGCATTTAATTAATTCAAACAATAAACTATCGTTGTTATTTTGGGTTTGCTCATTATTTGCTGATAAAGAAAAAATAGTTGACAAATAGACAAACAAAATCAATATCAGTGTTTTTTGTTTCATGTTTATTCAATTTATTCAATAGTAGAGGTTATCCGGCTTATAAAATCTACAAAATATTTATTTATTATAGTGCAATTACCACACTATACTCGCCTTACTAAGGCCTGCCAGAGTAAAAAAATCAACAACTTTTTTAATTAAGCAGTTTTATTACAATAATACATAAATATATAGATAAAAAAAACAGATTGGAATATACCTAATATTTGCATCTCTAATTTTAAGAGATTTATAGATGTTGCCAACTTTTAAGTGAATAAAAAAGGGCTGCCACAAATGCGGCACCCCTTTGGTTTAAATATTAATTAATCAACTACTACTACTTGACTGTATTTATTTAACTATATTAAATTTTGTCGAGTAAACTTCATTATTATCTTGAATATTAACAATATACAATCCTTCATTAAGGTTTGAAACATCAATAGCCTGATTTTTATTGTAATTACTAATAGAAATTAAGCATTGCCCTGTAACTGAATATACATTTAGCACTCCGCTAATACCATTGGCGATTTTTAGTTTGCTATGTGCAGGGTTAGGATAAACATATAAGGTTTGTGTGCCTCCGGTTTTGTTTTCGTTTATTCCAACACCTTCATCAGCTTTTACTATCCTGATGTCATCAATTACCCATTTGGTAAAATTATTTGTTGAACCGTTAAATGCAAATTGTAAATACACCTTACTTGCCGTAATATCGGAATATTCAATTTTAATTTTTTGAATTTTAGCCGAAATATCGCTTGTGGGATTAGCAGACCACAGCACAGTAGTGTCGCCTCCTGTATAGGATATCATTTTAATACTAAGTAAAAAACCCCCGTTGGCATTAAAAACATCAACAGCATGTTTAAAAATAAGGTAAATACCGTCAGTTTCCGAAACCGAATCTTTTAATGGTATTAGTGGCGTTGTTAATGCAGAAGCGCCTGAGAAATTAGGGATATAAGATAACAAAACCTCATTTGGTTCTCCACCGGCGAGTGTACTGTTCTCAATGTTCCAGTTTTGGTCATTATCGGTTATATACCAGCCTGCCGGTAGGTTATCGTTATCAAAACTCTCTTCAAACACAAAGTAAACTTTCCACAATTGTTGGGTAAACTCCTTATCTTCAAAGCCTATTAATACGGTAACAGGATTAATGGGGTAATAACCGTTTTTTGTTACATGGTAAGTATGATGCCCATGCTCCACATTTTCAAAATGTACAATGCCGTCGGCATCGGTTGTTTGGTTTAGTTCTTCAAAATCAACACTTGCGCCTTCAACCGGCTCCCCTTTTGTGTCAACTACCGATATTGTAACATTAGCTATATTTTCAATCTCTTTAATATGTTGTGTTGCACCGTTATATATGTCTTTTGAATATTTGTTTTGTACAAAAACAACCAAATCCATTAATTCGGGTATCCATTCATCATCAACAACGAATGATATTGATATTGTCTGTTGTGAATTTTCAGACAAATCGATATTTGCACCATCTGCACCAAGATAATATTTTCTGGCTACATCATTCAATTCAGGCTGCCCTTGCCACTCTTCGTCAATATGCGATTCGGTAACAACGGCATGCAAAACGAGATTTCCACTTACCTCATCAACAACTCTTTCAATAACAGCTTTGGCTGTAACTGTTCTTGTGTCAATATCATATAAAAAATCTTCTATTTTAAGTTTTATCGGGGTGCGTGTTGCCATACGCTGTTTAACCAATGGTTTATATATACCATAAAGGCTCTGTGTATGCGAACCAACGTTTGAGGTTATTATACCACCAAATAGTGCGGTCGGAAAACTATTAACGTTATAGTAACTTTTTCTTTGTTCCGTTTCATTTGTTGTATAATTATCACTACCATGGTTGGCTATTGCAGCAATTGGGTAGCCGTTTTCTATAAGGTCTTCAATACCCATTTGTGCCCCCGGGCAGTATGTACACCATGTTCCTGTAAAATCTTCAATAATAACCAAATTCCTTTCAATACCTTCAATAATACTTATTGTACTATGTAGGGTATCATTTGCGTGGTCAATATCATCAGCTGCAGTAGCATAAACTTGTATGTCGAATACTCCTACCGAAGGTTTTAAAGCGAGAAATGTAATTGTGGAATCGGCACCGGCACCGAGGTTGTTAATGGTTAATGTTGT
>CAYQPP010000220.1:0-6207 GCA_964419235.1 uncultured Bacteroidales bacterium | reverse complement strand
TCAAAATCGAGCTGTCTTTTGTCTAAATTGGTTGATACCACACGTATTTTTACCTCGTCGCCCATAGTGTAACGGGTTTTTGTGCGGCTGCCTATCAATGCAAACTCGGCCTCGTCATACTCATAAAAATCATCGGTTAGCGTGCGTACCGGAACCATACCCTCGCACTTGTTTTCAACCAGCTCAACATATAAACCCCATTGGGTAACACCCGATATTACACCTGTAAACTCCTTACCCACATTATCTTTCATAAATTCAACCTGCTTATATTTTATTGATGCGCGCTCGGCATTTACTGCAAGCTGCTCCATGTCTGACGAATGTTTGCACATGTCTTCGTACTTTTCTTGCGAGTACGATTTGCCACCGTTTAAATAGTGCTCAAGCATACGGTGCACCATCATATCGGGGTAACGGCGAATTGGCGATGTAAAGTGCGAATAATAATCGAACGCCAAGCCGTAATGCCCTAAATTTTTTGTTGAATATTCGGCCTTAGCCATTGTGCGTATTGCCAATGTTTCAACCACAGTTTGTTCATTTTTGCCATGTACATCGCTTAAAAGCTGGTTTATGCTGCTTGCAATTTTTTTGCTCGATTTAGTTTGAACACTATACCCAAACCGTTTTATAAAATTGGCAAAAGCACCCAGTTTGTCTTTATTAGGCTCGTCGTGGATACGATATACAAATGTTTTTACTGTTTTTTTGCCATCGGGCTTTCCAATAAACTCGGCAACCTTTTTATTTGCCAAAAGCATAAACTCTTCAATAAGCTGATTGCTCTCTTTATTCTCTTTTAGGTAAACCCCAACAGGTTTTGCATTTTCGTCAAGCTCAAATTTAACCTCGCTGCGCTCAAATGCTATTGCCCCGTTTTTAAAGCGTTTGCCCCTGAGCTTTTTTGCCAAATCGTGCAAGGCCAATATTTCATCTTGCAAGTCGCCTTTGCCTGTTTCAATAACCTTTTGGGCATCTTCGTAAGTAAAGCGTCTGTTTGAGTTTATTATGGCTTTGCCAAACCATTGTTTTGTTATATTTGCTTTTTCATCAAGTTCAAAAACTGCCGAAAACACTAACTTATCTTCGTTTGGACGCAATGAGCAAATTTTGTTTGAAAGCCTCTCGGGCAACATAGGCACAACCCTGTCAACCAAATATACAGAGGTAGCCCTGCTGTAAGCCTCCTTTTCTAACGCAGTGTTAGGGCGTACATAATGGGTAACATCGGCAATGTGTATGCCAACGCTTATATTTCCGTTTTTGAGTTTCTCGAACGATAACGCATCATCAAAATCTTTTGCATCAAACGGGTCAATTGTAAAAGTGGTAATATCCCTAAAATCTTTCCGTTTCAAAATCTCCTCTTCGGTAATATCATCGGGTATTTTATTTGCTGCTTGCAATACTTTTTTAGGAATATCGAGTGGCAAGCCAAACTCGGCCAATATTGCGTGCATTTCAACCTCGTTTTCGCCGGGCTTGCCTAATACCTCAACAATTTCTCCTATCGGATTTTTTTGCCGCTCGGGCCAGTCAATTATTTTTGCAATGGCTTTTTCGCCTTTTTTTGCATGGTTAAGCTTGTCGAGCGGTATAAAAATATCGTAAGGCAACTGATGGCGCTCGGGCACCAAAAATGCAAAATGCTCCGATATTTCAACAATGCCCACAAATATATCGCGGTGCCGCTTTAGCACTTCAACAACCTCTCCCTCGACATGATTGCGTTTTTTTTGCGCATACACATAAACTTTAACCAAATCGTGATGCAAAGCATGGTTTAAATTTTTGGCTGTAACAAACACATCTTTGTCAATATCGTCAGATACTATATAAGCCGAACCTCGTGCGGTTAAATCAACTTTGCCTGTAATATATGCCCCTTGCGACTTTAGTTTAAACTTTCCGCGATGAATTTCAACAAGGCTGCCTTTTTGTGCCAGCTCAACCAAACAACTGTTAATAAGCCGTTTGGTGTCGTTGTCTTTTATAAAAAGCAAGCTCCCCATCTGCTTATAATTTAATGACCTGCCTGGGTCGTTGCTAAAAACACCTAATATTTTATTGATAAGCGACTTGCGGTTGTACGATGTGCTTTTGCCTCGTTTTTTTATTTTTGTTTGCTTTTTCTTTTTTGACATGGATATAATTTTTTAGGTTTTACAATTATTCCGCAGTACCATATTTTGTTTGCTATTTGACAAATAACATTTCATAATTCTTTAAAAAATATTTAGCAGTACAATTACTCCAAAATTAATTATGTAGCCCAATAAAAAGCCCCCGTAAATTTGCGACGGGCTATGCTCATTTAGATATAAACGCCCCGTGCCTATTATTCCTGCCAAAAAAATAGATGCCATAAGCATAAGGTTAACCCGCAACCCAAATAGATGCCCCAAAGCCGAAAGCAGTCCTATTAATCCGCCAATACCTATCATGTGCAGGCTTATTTTCCATTTTGTGTTTATTACCGATGCTATAAAAACAGCTATAAAAACAGCCATCATATATTGCTGAAGAAACAGGGGCGCCGAGTATTTATGCAATACCAAATACCCAAAATAGTAAAATACCGAAGTTAAAAACATTGGGGCTAACCGCTCTTGCCTGTTTGATATGGTTGCACCCGTTATTATTTTTAAATAGTATAAAACAGGGATTATTGCCAACGGAAAAAAAACCGTTATAATACCCATTAAATATAGTATCGCCTTTTTTGACTCAATAGGCAACAAAGCCAAATGGCTAACCGATAAAACAATTATAACACCTGCAAAAGGCATAAAAACAGGATGCAGAATATATGAAAGCAGCTTAAATAGTCTCTTTGTCATGTAATAATATTTTAGGCTACAAGATAAAAAGTAAATACCAATTAACAATTTGATTAAGGCAACATTGTTTGAACAAAAACAGATAATCAACCAAAAAATGAACTATAACAACCCTTAATTGTGATTTTTTGTATATCTTTAGTGGTAATAAAGGGTAAATTTTAATCTTAAATAGAGTAATTATGAAATTCTTAAACAATATGAAAATTGGTTTAAGGCTAAATTTAATATTGAGCCTTGTAATGGTAATTATAATAACAACAGTTGGAGTATTTACAATAAACAAGCAGCGCAACAAAATTATTGCCGACACCGATTTAAGAATGGCAGAGCAGGTTGATGATATTGTAGAAATAATTGAACAGCAAGTTAGATTAAACCAAGAAAAAGTTAATATTAGCTTAAATCTTGCCAACGAGTTTATGAAAAACCAAGGCGAAATAACCATTGATTATCAAGAATCAATTAGTTTTAATGCCGTTGACCAAAATACAAAATCTACAGAAAAAATTGATGTTAAAGCATGGTATATTAATGGTGTACGCATACAAAAAAACTATACCCTTGTTGATGCCATCCAAAACTTGGCAGGAGGCACGGCTACAATTTTCCAGAAAATACCTCAAGGCTACCTTCGTATTTCAACAAATGTAAAAAAGCAAAACGGCGATAGGGCAGTCGGTACATATATTCCAAATAGTTCGCCTGTGGCTCAGTCAATTAATTCAGGAAAAATATTTAAAGGTAGAGCTTTCGTTGTAAACAATTGGTATTTAACGGCTTACAAGCCTATTGTAATAAATGGAAACATAGAGGGAATACTTTATGTTGGTATTAATGAAAAAAACCTTGTTGGTATAAAGGAACTCTTCAACAGCAAAAAATACTTTGCCTCTGGTTACCCGTTTATGGTCAATAAAAATGGCACCTTTGTTATCCACCCAAAAAAAGAGGGAGAAAATTTTTATGATGCCGAATTTTTTCAGCAACTAATAAATTCGAACTCAAAAAAAGGTAAAACATTTTATAAATGGGAAGGCAAACAAAAATACCAATACTTCAGATATGTGGACAGCATTGAGGCCTATGTGTCGGTATCAATTTACGAATTTGAGTTAATGGGTATAATCAATAAGGTTAAAATGACATTAATAATAGCAATAGCATTAGGCATTATCGCTTTTGTGTTAATAAATACCATAATTAGCCGCAACATATCAAACTCATTAAAACGTGCTGTTAATTTAGCAGGCATTATTGCCGACGGCGATTTAAGCGATTCATTAGAGATTGACCAAAAAGACGAGATTGGACAGCTTGCAAAAGCTTTAAACAGAATGACAGAGAAACTGCGAGATATTATTTCGGTAATTATTGAAGGGGCTGATAGTATTGACTCGGCAAGCCAACAAGTTACAGGAGCTGCAACACAATTATCGCAAGGAGCAACAGAGCAAGCATCGTCGGTTGAAGAGGTTTCGGCAACAATGGAGCAGATAGCATCAAACATTGAGCAAAACAATGATAATGCTCAACAGACAGAAAAAAATTCAACATTGGCTTTAAAAAGTATTGAGAGTGTAAGCTCAAAAACAATTGAGGCAGTTGATGCCCAGAGAAAAATTGCCGATAAAATACAGGTAATTAACGATATTGCATTGCAAACAAATATTTTGGCTCTTAACGCCGCCGTTGAGGCAGCAAGGGCGGGTGAATCGGGTAAAGGATTTGCCGTTGTTGCAGCCGAAGTTAGGAAACTTGCCGAAAACAGTAAAATTGCAGCAGACGAAATTGTATCGTTAGCCGAGAACAGCTTGAACCTTGCCGAGCATACAGGCAAAGGGATGGAAGAAGCCCTGCCCAATGTTCAAAAAACAACAAGTTTGGTTCAAGAGATTTCGGCAGCAAGCAACGAACAGTCCAACGGCGTTAACCAAGTCAACAGCGCCATTGCCCAACTAAGCAATATCACCCAACAAAATGCCGCCGCAAGTGAGCAGATGGCATTAAATGCTGAAGAGCTTTCGGCACAATCTACACAATTAAAAGAAAAAATATCATACTTTTCGACTTAATATATTGCTAACAAGCTGTTTACTTGTAGCCTACAAAAATATTTAATGAATTTGTGCATTAAACTATAATGTATTAGATTTGCTTAAACTAATTTTAACATAACATGAAAACTTTAAAGAAAAAACAAGCAACGCTTTTAATCAGCCTTATTTTTATTGCAAATTTGGCATTTTCGCAAACAACCTTCAAATTTGGCGGCTATGCCAAGTTCGACAATATTTTTACCCGGTATAATAACGGAAAACCCGTAAGTGGTATTGCTGATGATTTTCATATCCCCTCGCTAATTCCGGTAGGAGCAGATGATGTTAATTACAATTACGGCTTTCATATAAAAGAGTCGAGATTTAATTTTGATGTTACAAGCAAAATAAACAATAAACCGGTACGTGCTTTTATTGAGATGGATTTTATGCTGTCGCCCGGTGGTAATGTACGTGTAAGCAACTCATATAATCCCCGAATAAGGCATTTCTTTTTTACATATAACAACTTTTTATTTGGGCAAACATGGTCAACATTTATGATTGTTACCCTACCCAACGACCTCGATTTTGTTGGCTCGGCTGAAGGCGTTGTTTTTCAAAGGCAACCTCAAATGCGATACACTTTAAAAGGCGAAAACGGCAACTGGCAGTTTGCCCTTGAAAACCCACAATATACAATTACAAACGCACCTGCCGGTTATAATCGCAATGTTGTGTCGGGTGGTATTCCTGATGCAATTGTGCGCAAAAATTTTAAACCCAGCTGGGGTACATTTTCGGTTGCGGCAATAGTGCGCGGCATCAACTATTTTGACACAGCAAACACACGAGGCATAATTCCCGGGTACGGAATAACCACAGGCGGAAAAATTAAGGTTGGCTCGCGCGACGACATACGCATGACACTAACCGCAGGCAACGGACTTGGCAGGTATGTGGGGTTAAATTTTATGAATGCGGCTATGCTTGACACAGCAAATAGCGTAAACACTATTAATTCGGTAAACGGCTATATTGCATATCTTTTGCATTGGAGCGATAAATTTCAATCGAGCTTTAATGCCTCGCTGTTTTTTGGCGATAATGGCGATGCGCTTTCAAATGCTGCCATAAACAAAAATGCCCAAAGCTACTCGGTAAACCTTTTATACACGCCTTCGGCAAAATTAATGTTTGGTATTGAATATATGTATGCAAGCCGCGAGCTGCAAAACGGAACAAAAGGCGATATGAGCAGGGTGCAATTCTCGGCCAAATACGTTTTTGGGTATTCACATACTACACAACCTAAAGAGTAATTT
>CAYQPP010000219.1:0-6226 GCA_964419235.1 uncultured Bacteroidales bacterium | reverse complement strand
AATTTATTTTTTATTACGCAGCAAGTCAAAAAGCCACATGATGGGTGTTTCTTCCTAAAATTATATCCGCCACAACCGGGGCATCCCGAAACACTTTCTGTATGAAACCTTGGGCATAAGCCACAATCGATTCCGCAGCTCCCTATCGTTTCATGTTTTTTCAACTTGCCGGTCATATTTTAATTTGTTTGTTAGTATCATAAGCAAACTACTCTTCCCAACTAATAAGCAGGTAAAGTTCGTCGCTAATGGCGAGGTACCCTTGATTATAAACAAGGCGGTATGCGTGCCCTTTTTGAGTTTGGTATATACCCGTAAAATAATTAAAATCAAACCCCTCCTGCAACAATTTTGAGCGTTTTACTTTGGTTTTTCCGCTAACATTGAGGGTTTTTAAAATAGAGTAGTTTTTTTTCAATAGCCTGTTGACTTTTTGGACATGGGTATCGGATGAGCTATAACGCTCGTTGTTAAATGTGTTGCGGCATTGGTCAGAGCAGAATTTTTTATCTATCCTGCCGATTATAACATCGTCGCAAACAGGGCACAATCGTTTTTCTTGCATATTGGTATGTATTTTTTAACTATCTATTGTAATTGATAAAAATTTTGAATATATCTTAAATTACAGATAAACAAATATATAACCAATTTTAAACACTTACAAACGGTTTTAAGCGAATATTAAGCAACTCTAAATACTTATTAACCGACTTGGCCGCTGCAATGCCCCCATATTTGCATCGACAAATTAATTAACAATTTAAATTTTATTATTATGACAACTTTAAGGAACAGAGTGCAGTTAGTAGGGAATTTAGGAATAAACCCTGAGATTGTAAATTTTGAAAGCGGTAAAAAAATTGCAAAATTTACGTTGGCAACCAACGAGGTTTATAGTAACGGTAACGGCGAAACAAAAACCACTACCCAATGGCATAACGTTGTTGCGTGGGGCAAGCAGGCCGAGATTGCCGAAAAAAACTTGCAAAAAGGCAGCGAGTTGGCTATGGAGGGAAAAATTACCTATCGCCAATATGAAGACAAAAACAGTGTAACAAAGTACATAACCGAGATTGTTTTAGGCAGCTTTATTGTTTATCCGAGCAATAAAAATTAGGGTTGTTGAAACAATAAGTGGCTATTATTACTGATAATAAAAAGCGTAACGGTTTAAAACTGTTACGCTTCTTATATTATATTGTAATTTTCCTGAAATAAGAAATAATGAGATATTGTTTTTAATCGGTTTCAACCTTAAATACCGAAATCAACTCTTTTAGCTGTTCGGCTTGTGCCGACAACTGTTCGGCCGATGCTGCCATCTCTTCGGCCGATGCCGAGTTTTGGTTTGTTATGTCAGATAGCTGCTGAACGGAGTCGCTTATTGCCTCAACCCCTATTTTTTGTTCTTGGTTTGCCTCAACAATACTTTTAACAAGCTGGGCGCTGTTTATAATTTCGGGGATAATTTTTTCGAGTTTTTCGCCTGCAATTTTTGATATATCCTGCCCGTTTGCCGAGAGCTCGGTTATCTCTATTGAAGCAATTTTTGATTTCTCGGCAAGTTTGCCAACTTCTTGTGCAACTACTGCAAAGCCTTTTCCGGCATTGCCTGCGCGTGCCGCCTCAATTGATGCGTTTAACGATAAAATATTAGTTTGAAATGCAATGTCGGTGATTATTTCGGTTTTGTTGTTTATTTCGGCAACCGATTCAATTGTTTGCATAAATGCCGCATTGCTTTGTTCAATATCTTTTGCCGATTTTGTTGATGTTTTTTCGGTTATTTCGGCATTTTTTGTGCTTGTGCTTATCATTGAAAGTACTTGCTCAATCGAGCTTGCAACCTCTTCGGTTGTTGCGGCTTGCTTATTGGCGTTTTGGGCAATTTGTTGTGCTATTGCCGATAACTGTTCGCTTGCGTTTGTTAAACCCGATGAGTTTTCTTTAATCTCTTTAACAATACTATTAAAGTTATTTTTTAGCTTTATCAAAGCACTATTTAATTCACTTAATTCATATTTTCCCTTAACTTCTTCAATATCAATATCAAAGTTATGCTCCGATAGTTGGATAACATTATTTATTGAATCACTTAAAGGTTTTTTAATCATTATTTTAACTAAAAATAGTGCAAAAGATACTATCAATATTTGTACTATAAAACTTACAATTGAATTTATATGGCCTCCTGCCTCATATCTGGTGATAATTGCAAAAACAATAGTTGAGACTATCATTATAAAACCAATTTTAAGAAGGATGGATTTCCTAAAAAACCACCTTAAAATAAGAATAATGATAGGAATACTTACAAATAGTTTCAAAATAATCAACAACAGAGGGTTCATAATCTTAAATTTTATGTTTGTAATAATAGTTAATGCACTTATTTTTTGTATTAATTAAGGCTTAGCTAAAAAAAAATTAACAAAAAGTAGTAGAATTAACAAAATTATTAAAATATTTGATTAATGAAAGTGATACCAACTCCTATTGCATATGTTATTTAACCTAATTTACTTTTTTTAAACATAAATAAATTGTTTTTGTTAAATTCATAAACTAATAATTTTTAATATCTGTTAGGTACTAATTATCAGTATTAAATGAACAATTTTAAAATAAAATATGAGATTTTTTAACCGTTAAAAATTAAGTAGTCCAAAAAAAACACCATATGTCAGAACTTTCAAAAACAAAAGAGTTTAGGTTACAAAAACTGCTTGAGGTATCGAGGCTTACCATTAAAACAGGTAATGCACGCAGTTTTATTATCGATAACAAAGAGTTTATTAACACCGTAGTGCCCTCTGATTTTATTACCCTGTTTGATGAGCTTATTAAACAAGGTTACACGATTGATGAGTTGAAAAAATGCTCAAATAAAATTATCAATATTTTTCATATACCAATTGGCAATTATACCGGCTTAAGGCCAAAGCCGAATTCGTACTTAGCTGTATTAGAAGCCAATAATACAAAAATGGAAAGTATTTTAAACGATATTGGTACGGTTTTTAAAATTTTTAACAAGCAACCCGACAATGAACCTGCAAAAAGCAGTCTTATTAAGCTGTTTGAAAAGCTTTATACTTTCAGCAAATACTATACGGTAAAAGAGAATATACTGTTTCCGGCAATTGAGCATAGCTGGCCCGATTACCGCTGTCTGCAAATAATGTGGTCGTTTCATGATGATATTAAACGCAATATAAAAAACATACTTAACGGACTAAAAAGCGGCATAAGCAATACAAAAGAGTTTAACCGTTATATTGGCGATGTTTTTTTTAATATGCTTACAATAAAGTTTCGCGAAGAAAAGATACTTTTTCCCCAAATACTTGCTACAATTACCGAACAGCAGTTAAATAAAATGGCACAAGAGAGTATTGAGTTAGGTTTGCCGTTTGTGCAGCCTAAAAATAACGGCAACAAAAACGATGAGGGTAATTTATTGGACGGTATTGCGAATATGGGTACGGGCCAACTAACGGTTGAGCAGATAAAACTTATATTTAACCACCTGCCGGTTGATATAACTTATGTTGACGAAAATGATACTGTACAATATTTTTCGACTCCAAAAAAGCGTATTTTCCCACGTACTGCGGCTATTATAGGCAGGCAAGTAAGCAATTGCCATCCGCCCGAGAGTGTGCATATTGTAGAGCAGATAGTAAAATCATTTAAAAACGGGACAAAAGACCATGCCGATTTTTGGATAAAAATGAGGGGCGAGTTTATTTTAATACGGTACTTTGCCGTTAGAGACAAAAACAACAGTTATAAAGGTGTGATTGAGGTTAGCCAAGAAGTTTCAGGTATAAAAGCACTTGAGGGCGAAAAACGTCTGTTGGATTGGTAGGAATACTAATTGCCTGTTATAGTTTCAACAGGTATTTTTACAAAAAATGTGGAGCCTTTGCCTAACTCCGACTCTAACCATATGTTGCCCTTTAAAAAAGTTACAAAGCCTTTTGAAATTGATAGGCCTAAACCGTTGCCACTATATTCGCGCAACAATTCGCTATTTAATTGGCAAAAACTATTAAATATTATATCTCTATCTTTTTTATCGATGCCGATACCATTATCGCTAATAGAAAACTCAAGTAAATTATTGCTAAGGCTGCATTTAATTATGATATTATCATCCGAAAACTTCAAGGCATTATCAACCAAATGATAAATAATACGTGATATTTTATACACATCGGTTTTAATTACCATACTATTGTTATAATCTGGAATTATGGTAATTTTTTGGCTTTGCGTTGAGTATTTTAATTCAAAAGTTATTTTTACCTCATTAATGAGTTCATTTAATGATTTTTTCGACAGGATTAGTTTTGTCTGCATGGTCTCAATTTTTGATGCATCAATAATATCATCGACAATGTGCAATAATTGATTGCCGCTGTTTACAATCAACTCGGTATATTTAATAATTTGGCCGCTTGAATCGTGGCTAACCTGCAAAAGGTGCGAAAACCCTATAATCCCATTCATGGGAGTCCTTATTTCATGCGACAAGTTTTGCAAAAAAGCTGTTTTCAACCGATCGCTCTCCTCGGCTTTTTGTTTTGATTTTATTAAATCGGCATTTTGTTGCTTAAGCAAATAAGCAGTTTTTATGTTAAAAAGGTATAGCGATGTAATTATTGCCGTTGCAAATATCTCAAACCTAAGCATTTCTGCAAGTTTTATATACTCATCAACTATTCCACCATCATTAATAAGCCCCATATAATAGTGGTTAAGCAACATTACCGGAATATTAAGTAGGTAAAAATAACATCCAACAACAAATAACCAAAAAATACTAATGTAAATACGATTGTTTATTTTTTTGTTTAAAAATTTAAAAATAAAATATGTAATAAGCAGTGGGTAAACGTGCATTAAAAAATTTGAAATTGCAGAAAACTCAGGGGGTGTACCCAAGGCAGTAATAAGGCTTATCAAAATTATAGGTAACCAATGCCTAAAATAGAATAGGCTGATAAGCAAGGCTATCTCTCTTAAATCGGTTATACTGCCATCAATACCGGGCATATAAAACCTTACTCGTGCCATTATAAGCGACATTAGCCCAAACCCCAATACTTTTGTTAATTCAATTACCCAAGGTTTTTGTGTATGTGAAAAAAATATAGGTTTATTTACCACAAAATTATTGCATTAATTAAAATTTAGTATCTAATTCTACTTTACTACTTTAAACAAATATAAGAAATCAATTTATTAAAATTATAGTTTTTTTTAAAATAGGCAATTTAATTCTATTCAAACTTTTTTATATCACTTTTAGTATCAATAAGAATTGTAACTGTTAAGTAATACACTTCATTTTTTTTTGTTATTTAGCTTATCACCGAATAATTATGCTATGAGTTGTTATTATTGCTGTTGCGATTATTTTTTTTACAAAGCGAAAAGATATTTTACCAAATAATGCAAATCAACCAATCTTTTTTATTTAATTTGCATGAATTTAAGAATAAACGGGGCGTAGCGCAGTCCGGTAGCGTACTTCGTTCGGGACGAAGAGGTCGCAGGTTCAAATCCTGTCGCCCCGACATTTAAAGCATTAAGTCAATTCATTATTAATGGGTTGGCTTTTTTGTTGCACCCGGTTTACCCGGTAATAATATAAAATATGCATTGCAAACGGCCGTTGCTATTCAAATTCATATAAAGCATCATCGGTATAAGGATTCTCAAAATAGTAATTATTTGTAAGCTGCAATATATTCCTAACTAACTGTAAGCCTGTAATAGCTTCGGTATTATCGGGTTGTAAATCTATAGCTTTTTGAAAAAGGTTTATTGCAACGCCATAGTTTTGCGTACGCGAATGTATATTGCCAAGCATTACCAACGCTTCAATATTTTTGGGCTCAATTTGAATAATATTTTCCAGAATTTCCCTTGATTCATCTAATTTATAGTTTTTAAACAACTCAATGGCTCTACTTATATCTTTGTTCATACTTTTTATTTTTTTACAATAACAAACTATTTTAATAATTGTTGCTGCTTTTTAAATGACTGATGATAGAAAACCAATGTTAAATTGCTAAATTGTTTCGTATCCAAAATTTTTAGTGTCGCAAGCAGGCAATCTGAGGCAAAACCATCTCAAGCCTTCCCTAAGAAACACACCATAAAGAAAAATCTCAATCTCCATCAATCTCTTTCAATCTCTTTCAATCTC
>CAYQPP010000218.1:0-6284 GCA_964419235.1 uncultured Bacteroidales bacterium | reverse complement strand
TTGAGGCTGAAAGCCTCTAAAACATTAGTACAGGGCAACGCCCTGTATTTAATGTAATTTTTTGTGAAACTCAGCCCTGTAAGGGCGAAAGCGTTGATTGGGTAAGTATGCGGATAAGCATAAAATCCTATCGCCATAAACGGAATCGCTAATTTGGGTTAGTGTCAATTTTTTTTGAGTTTGAGTTCAAATAGCTATCCCTTTGGTTATTTAAAAGCTGCATAAACTCATTTTTTATTTTCTCGAACTCCTCTTTGTTTATCTTTTTAATTGGCTCAACCGGAGGGGCATCTACTTTAAGCGGGTCGATGGCCTCGCCGTTTTTAAAAAACCTAAAGTCGAGGTGTGGGCCTGTTGCAAGCCCCGTTTGTCCAACGTAACCAATAAGCTGCCCCTGTTTAACATGGTCGCCTGTTTTTAAGCCTTTTGCAAAACCGTTTAAATGGGCATACTGGGTTGTATAAACACTATTATGTTTTATTTTAATATAGTTTCCGGCACCCCGCTTTTGATACCCTTTTTTTAACACAAAACCGTCGCCAACGCTATGTACAGGGGTGCCAATTGCGGCGGCATAATCAACACCGCTATGTGGGCGGCGAATTTTTAAAACAGGATGCATCCTGCTTTTTGAAAACCGCGAGCTTATTCGCCTGTAATTTAATGGAGCCTTTAAAAAAGCACGGCGCAAACTTCCCCCCTCATCATCAAAATAGCTGCCACGCTCATCTTGAACAAAATATATTGCATAAAAATCTCTGTTTTGATGGTTAAAAAGTGCCCCATAAATACGCTCAATGCCTGCCGATACGGTATCGAGAAACCGCTCATCGTAAATAACATAAAACTGGTCGCCCTTTTGCAGCCCGAAAAAGTCGATACTCCATGCATAAATCTCCGACAGCTCTATCGACATCATAGGGTTTATATCGTTTTCAATCATAGCATCCCAAAGGTTGGTTTTTATGGTTCCCGATGCCATGGTTTTTTCAATAACCGTAGGTTTTTCGCTTACTATTATCTCAACCGAATCAAATAGTTTTATTACAACATATTCGGTAAGAGTATGCTCATAAATAAAATATTGCAGCCGGTTTAAAGTATCGTTTGAGAAAAAAAGCTTGTAATTATTACCCGAACGTATTTTACGGACATCAAAAAACTCTTTTTCGCGGGCTATTTGGTCAATGGTTTTATTTGTAACGCCATAAGGGATTAAAATGTGCGACAGGTTTTGATTCCTTTTTACCCTTCCTACCTCAATCCTGAACGAGTCAACAGGCAATCCATATTCTAAATTAACAGGTTTTTCTTCGGCAACCTCGTGCACAGGTCCTTCATCATCGGCAAACTGCATGTCGAAACTATTGCATTTAATAAGTAGTGCAAGTGTACCAATTGTAAGCAATAAACTAATTAGTATATCTTTTCTCATATATTTATTGTTATAAGATTTAAAACAAAATGCAATAACATTTTATTTTAACCGCGTATCTCTTCAAATCCTTTTCCGTAAACCCCCATTACCTGCCCTTGCGAAATAAATGCTTCTGTATCAACCGATTTCACTATACTGTGTACCATGGGAGCCTCACTTTTTCTGACTATGGTTATAATAATTTTAGTAGGGGTTTGAGTGTACCAGCCTGTTCCGTCAATAACTGTAACCCCCCTGTTAAGCCTGTTTGTTATCTCTTCGGCAATTTTATTGTAATTTTTACTGTAAATCATTAATTGTATCGACTGTTTGCTACCATTTAAAATAAGGTCGATGGTGTATGATACAACACCCATCATAACAAAACCGTAAACCAGTTTTTCCATACTTTGAAACAGGATATATGACGAGCCGATAATAATAACGTCGCAATACAAAATTACTTTACCCGGACTGGTATTCCTGTATTTATTGAATATCATGGCTATAATATCGGTTCCGCCCGTACTGCCACCCTGCGTAAACACAATACCAACTCCGGCTCCTGCCATTAATCCCCCCAAAACGGTAGCCATAAAGGCATCTGTTATTATGGGCTCGGTAATAAAGCTTTGCTGAAGCGAAAGAAAAACCGAAATCATAACCACGCTGTAAATGGTTTTTATGCCAAAGCTTGCGCCAAGCATTTTTATAGCAACAATTATAAGTATTGCGTTAATTGCCAAATAGGGGTATCCTGCCGAAATGCCTGTGGCATAAAAAATAATGGCTGACACACCACTAATGCCACCACCCACAATTTCGCCGGGTATAAGAAAAGCTGTCCACCCAAGCGCATGGATAAACAGACCTATGGTTATTATTACATAAACCCTAATCTCTTTCAATATATTGACTCTTGTTTTCAAAATTGCTGCAAGTTTAGGTATTAAAACAGACATAAAAAAATATTGATGTGCTAAAAAAACCTGTCAAACGTTTGTATGACAGGCTGAATATCAATGGTTAACGCACTTTGCGTAAATTATTAACAAAACAGGTTTTTTATTAACTTTTTATTACTCTCCGATAATATCTATTTTAAGCATTGTATCAAACAACAATATTTACTATTTTGTTTGGCACAACAATAACCTTTCTTACCGGTTTGCCGTCTAACCATTTTTGGGTTTTATCTAACCCCATAACGGCTTTTTCAATCTCATCTTTTGCTGCATCGGCAGGCAAGTCTATGGTAAAACGCACCTTGCCGTTAAATGAAACAGGATATGTTTTTGTGTTTTCAATTAAGTAACTCTCGTCAAAGGCCGGAAACTCGGCTTCGGTAACACTTGTTTTATTTCCAAGCAAACTCCACAACTCCTCGGCAATGTGTGGTGCAAATGGCGATAGTATTATTACAAGCTTTTCAAGTACCTCGCGTTTATTGCACTTTAAATCGGTTAATTCGTTTACACATATCATAAATGCGCTAACCGAAGTATTAAACGAAAATTTCTCAATATCGTCGCCAATTTTTTTGATGGTTTTGTGAACTGTTTTTTGCTCGGCATCGGTAGGCTTTTCGTCCGACAAGTTTAGCTCTCCGCTTGCGTTAAAAAATAATCTCCAAAGCTTTTTAATAAAACGGTGTACTCCTTCAATCCCCGATGTGTCCCACGGTTTTGAAATCTCTAACGGCCCAAGGAACATTTCGTAAAGCCTAAGCGTGTCGGCGCCATACTGTTCAATAATATCGTCGGGGTTAACCACGTTATACATCGACTTCGACATTTTTTCGACTGCGCTTCCACAAATATATTTGCCACCTTCCTTGCCATCAGACAAGTCTTCAAGTATAAATTCAGCATTGTTAAACTCCGCCCGCCAGTTTTTGAATTTTTCCAAATCGAGCACATCATGATGCACCATATTCACATCAACATGTATTTCGGTTACATCGTAATCTTTTTTAAGGTTATATGATACATAAGAATTGGTATCTTTTACCCTGTAAACAAAATTTGAGCGCCCCTGTATCATGCCTTGGTTAATCAACTTATTAAAAGGCTCGTCTTTGCAAACCAAGCCCAAGTCAAAAAGAAATTTATTCCAAAAACGGCTATACACCAAATGCCCTGTGGCATGCTCTGTTCCGCCAATGTACAAATCAACATTTTGCCAATATTGGTTAGCCTGATTGCTTACCAAGGCATTACTGTTTTTAGGATCCATATAGCGCAAATAGTAAGCCGACGAGCCTGCAAAACCCGGCATTGTGCTTAACTCGTACGGGTAGCCCTCATCTGTTTGCCAATCTTTGGCACGGCCTAACGGTGGCTGCCCGTCTTCGGTAGGCAGATATTTGTCAACCTCGGGCAGCTCAAGTGGCAACTCGTTTTCGTTTAAAACGTAAGGCAACCCGTCTTTATAATATACCGGAAAAGGCTCGCCCCAATAACGCTGGCGGCTAAAAATAGCATCGCGCAAGCGAAAGTTTACCTTTCCGTAACCAAGCTTTTTATCTTCAATATGTTTAATAATTGTTGAGATAGCCTCTTTAACCTCCAACCCGTCAATTATCCCCGAGTTTATCATCATGCCCTCTTTTGAGTCGTATGACTCCTCCCAAGCGGCAGGGTCGGTAATGGTGTCGCCATGCTTTGTTACCACTTGTATTATGGGCAGGTTAAAGTGTTTGGCAAATGCAAAGTCGCGGCTGTCGTGCGCCGGAACGGCCATAATAGCACCTGTGCCATAACCCGACAGTACGTAATCGGCAACCCAAATTGGTATTTCGTGCCCTGTTAACGGATTTATGCCATAAGCCCCTGTAAATTTGCCTGTTATTTTTGTTACCTCGGCAATCCGCTCGCGCTCTGTACGTGCCTTGGCTTTTTCGATATATTGTGTAACCTCGGTTTTTTGTTCGGGTGTGGTAATTTGCATAATCAGTTCGTGCTCGGGCGCCAAAACCATATATGTTGCACCATAAAGGGTGTCGGGACGTGTTGTAAAAACTTCAAGCTCATTGTTATGCCCTTTTATTTTAAAATTTACCGATGCACCTTCGCTCCTACCAATCCAATTGCGCTGCACCTCTTTTAGCGAGTCTGTCCAATCAATGGTATCGAGCCCATCTAACAAACGCTGTGCGTATGCCGAGACACGCAAGCTCCACTGCTTCATTTTTTTTTGCATTACGGGATACCCGCCGCGCACCGAAACGCCGTCTTTTACCTCGTCGTTTGCCAAAACAGTGCCCAGTTCGGCACACCAATTTACCTGTGTTTCGGCAATAAAAGCAATGCGGTAATTCAATAAAACCTCTTGCTGTTGTTTTTCATCCCAGCCATTCCATTTGTCGGCAGTAAAAGCCTCAACTTCCGAACAGGCGATATCAACATTTGCATTACCCTCTTTTTCAAAGGTTTTTATAAGGTTGTCAATTGGCTCGGCCTTTTGTGTTTTATTGTTGAAATAGTGTTTAAACATTTGGATAAATGCCCATTGTGTCCACCGGTAATAATCGGGGTCGCTGGTGCGCACCTCTCTATCCCAATCAAACGAAAAGCCTATTTTGTCTAACTGTTCGCGGTAACGCTTAATATTTTTGTCGGTGGTAATTGCAGGGTGCTGCCCTGTTTGTATGGCATATTGCTCGGCAGGCAGCCCATAGGCATCGTAGCCCATTGGGTGCAATACGTTAAACCCGCTCAATCGTTTGTAACGGCTGTAAATATCCGATGCTATATATCCCAAAGGATGCCCAACATGCAGGCCTGCCCCCGACGGATAAGGAAACATGTCTAATACATAAAACTTGGGTTTTGAAGTGTCAACATCAACTTTATATGTTTGGTTTTTGCGCCAGTACCCTTGCCATTTTTTTTCTATATCGTTAAAATTGTATTCCATAAATTAAATACTTTAAGTAATTAAGTATAAAACAATAAGCATAGCACATAGCGGCATAGCTTATTATTTAATTGTTGTGCCTGTTATTAAAAACAAACAGGGCGCAAAATTAGGAAAAATTTTATAATTTCGCTTACTGTAAATAGCCAATATGATTAGGAGTACAATTAAAGCAATAAAGTTACGGTTAACCGACCCTTTTTGGAAGAATGTTGCTACCCTTTTTTCAGGCTCGGCACTTGCTCAAGCATTGCCCATATTGGTTTTACCAATAATTACACGAATTTATACCAAAGAGGCTTTAGGTTTTTATTTTGTTTATGCCGCAATAGGCATGTTAACGCAAATTGTGGCATCGTTGCAATACCAATTAGCTATTGTGCTGCCTAAAGAGAAAAAGGATGCACAAAAACTGTTAAGCATAAATTTTATTTTGGTAGTATTTATATCTGCATTAATAGCTATAACAATTTGGCTGCTTTTTGATTTTATTGCAAGTTTTATACAACAAAAAGATTTGCTTTTATGGTTGTATGCTATTCCATTTAGCACTTTGTTTTTAGGATGGTTTAATGCTATAAGCTATTATTTTAACCGTGAGAAAAAGTATAAGATAATATCGGTTGGCAAAGTAACAAAATCGGTGGTTTTGTCAATTTTTCATATTGTATTCGGAATAATCGGCTTTTTAAAATCGGGGCTGATTTTGGGGCTGATTTTAGGTCAGTTTGCAAGTATGTTAACCCTTTTTGTGTTTTTATTTAAAAAAACTGATTTTAAGCCAAACTTCAATTTTAGCGAGTTAAAAGCTATTCTGTTTAAATATAAAGACATACCGTTATTTAACACGCTTATCTCTTTTTTAAATACACTATCAAACCAGTTGCCCCTATTTTTGCTCTCTCGATTTTTTGGCACAAGTGCCGCAGCCGATTATGGAATTGCCAAC
>CAYQPP010000217.1:3903-6318 GCA_964419235.1 uncultured Bacteroidales bacterium | reverse complement strand
ATTAAATCCTCTGAGCTGTTTGTTATGCTGTCAACCGTATCAACATGCTGTTGCGTGCTTTGGTTTATATCTTGAACGGCGGCATTAATCTGGCTTGCACCGGTCTGCTGCTCTTTACTGGCGATAGTAATATTTTGCACTTGGCTTTTTGTATCATTAATTAAAGGGAGAGTTTTATTTAAAAGCTCAATGGCTTTTTGCGAAATAGCCGTACCCGAGTTCGACAGCTCTTCAATCTCCTCGGCGGCATTTTTACTTAATTCGGCCAGCTTGCGCACTTCGGTTGCAACAACCGCAAAACCTTTGCCGTGCTCGCCTGCCCGAGCAGCCTCAACGGCAGCGTTTAATGCCAAAATATTTGTTTGTAGGGCAATGTCGGTAATTATCTGTATTTTTCCGGCGATATCCTTCATAAAATTTAAAGCCTCAAGCGCCGAGCTGTTACCCTCTTTTACTGCGTCGTATGCTTTATTGGCAATATCTTCGGTTTGCGATGCAATTTCGGTATTTGAATCAATATTTGCCATCATCTGTTCCATTGATGCCGATATCTCCTCAAGCGATGCCGCTTGGTTTGATGCTGCATCTGACAAAAAAACCGAGGTTTTATTCATAGAAGAACCCATATTATCAATTCTTTCTGCATCAGATGTAATTTCGCCAATAACCTTTTTAAGCTCGCTTGCAACAGCAATGTTTATGCGGCTCAGCTTGCCTATCTCATCTTTTCTGTTGGCACGCTTGGTGGCATCCTCAAAATCCAATTTCCCTTTTCCCAACTCATTAAGCCTTGCAACCGAACTATTTAAAGGGCGACTCACAAAATAGTACGACACAAATACCAATAAAATTGAAACCCCAACGTTTAGCGCAAAAACCAAAGCATAAGGATACTTGTCGGCAAAATGGTCGCCCACACGGGTATTCATAATTACAAACAGTAAATTAGCCAACCAGTATATACCGATATTTGCAAAAATACTTGTTTTAAAAACTAACTTAATAACTACTATCCCAACCGGAATACCTATCACTAATGATAAAATTGACTTTAATAAAACAGGATGCATAATTAATGGGTTTTTTAATACAAATTATCTACTAATATAGTGCTTTATTATTGAATAAGATAATTTCTTTTAAACTGGCTATTTATAATCACTATAAATTACATCTTAATATTCATTTTGCTAAGTATAAATTGCAATTAAAGGGTGTAATTTGCTAAGTTTGCATGCCAATTTTTGCTATGCTACAGTTTTATAAAACACATACCGAATTACTAAATAATGTGCAATCGCCCATTATTCGCGAGTTAAAAAACGAAATTGACTGGCGGCAGCGGCTTATTGGCATAAAAGGCACACGCGGTATCGGTAAAACTATTTTTTTGCTCGACTATATAAAATCAACTTTTGGCAACGATAAATCATGCCTTTATGTAAACCTAAACAACTTCTATTTCTCGGGGCACTCCTTGGTTGATTTTGCCAACGAATTCAGAAAAACAGGAGGGCGTACCCTTGTGCTCGATCAAGTTTTTAAATACCCGGGATGGTCAGAGGCTTTGCGCGACATTTACGACAAATATCCCGACCTTCAGGTAATTTTTACAGGTAGCCCTGTAATGCGCCTAAAAGAAGACAACCCCGACCTTAAAGATAAAGTTGCGGCATACCAATTAAGAGGTCTGTCGTTCAGAGAATTTTTGAATTACAAAACCAACAATACGTTTAAAGTGTATAGCCTCGACGATATTCTTAAATATCATACCGAGATAGCAAAAGACATACTATTTAAAGTAAAGCCATTAGCTTATTTCGACAGCTATTTGCAGCATGGGTTTTACCCGTTTTTTGCCGAAAATATAAATTTTAACGAAAACATAATAAAAATAGTAAACCTTACACTTGAGATTGACATACCCGTTTTGCAACAAATGGAACTAAAATACCTGCCAAAACTCAAAAAGCTTGTTTACGAACTGTCTAAAGACACGCCACACACACCTAACATAAGCCAGTTGAGCAACTCTATCGAAACCAGCAGGGCTACGGTAATCAATTATCTTAAATATTTGCGCAATGCAAGGCTAATAAATATGGTTTATCAAGGAAATAAAAACGATAACAAAAAACCTGAACGCATCTATCTGAAAAACCCTAACCTTTTGTACGCAATATCAATGATTGAACCCTCAAAAGAGGCATTATGGGAAACCTACTTTTTATATCAATTAAAAAATGGGCACGCGGTATCGGGCAACGGCAAAAAAGGGGAATTTACCATTGACAATGAATTAACATTTAAAATAGGAAATAACAAACGCTTAACCAACAATAATGGAAAAACCTATATGGCTATCGACATGGAAGAGGTTGGCGAAGGCAATAAAATTCCGCTGTGGCTGTTTGG
>CAYQPP010000217.1:0-3803 GCA_964419235.1 uncultured Bacteroidales bacterium | reverse complement strand
AATAATATAAATATAACAAGTAAATAAAATGGCAAAAGAAAAAAAGTTTATCACGTGTGATGGTAACCATGCAGCCTCTCATATCGCTTACATGTTTAGCGAAATAGCTGCAATTTACCCTATCACCCCATCGTCAAACATGGCAGAAAATGTTGACGAGTGGGCGGCTAACGGCCGTAAAAACATTTTTGGAGAAACAGTTGATGTAATTGAGCTTCAAAGCGAAGGCGGTGCATCGGGCACAGTTCACGGATCGCTTCAAGGCGGGGCATTAACCTCAACCTTTACCGCATCGCAAGGATTGTTGCTTATGATACCAAACATGTACAAAATTGCCGGCGAGTTATTGCCGGGCGTTTTCCATGTATCGGCACGTAGCCTTGCCGCACAGGCACTCTCAATTTTTGGCGACCACTCCGACGTAATGAGCGCACGCCAAACAGGTTTTGCATTTCTTGCATCAGGCTCGGTACAAGAGGCAATGGATTTAGCAGGCGTAGCCCACTTGGCTGCAATTAAATCAAGAATACCTTTTGTGCATTTCTTCGACGGGTTCCGCACATCTCACGAAATTCAAAAAATTGAGATGTTAGAGAACGACGATTTAAAACCTTTATTGGACATGGAAGCGCTACAAGCTTTCCGCGACGGCGCTTTAAGCCCTAACCACCCCGTAACGCGAGGATTGGCACAAAACCCCGATATTTATTTTCAGGCACGCGAGGCAGCAAATAAATTTTACGATGCCGTACCCGATATTGTAGCCGATTACATGACCGAAATAACCAAAATTACCGGACGTGAATACAAACCATTTATGTACTACGGTGCCAACGATGCAGAAAATGTGATTATTGCAATTGGCTCTATTACCGAAACAATTCGCGAAGTTGTTAACGATATGAATGCTAAAGGCGAAAAAGTTGGAGTAATGGCAGTTCACCTATACCGTCCATTCTCGGCAAAGCACTTTATGCAGAGTATGCCAAAATCGGTTAAAAGAATTACCGTTTTAGACAGGACAAAAGAGCCCGGAGCAAATGGCGAACCATTATATCTTGACGTTAGAGACCTATATTATAATAAAGAGAATGCCCCTATAATTGTTGGCGGACGCTACGGATTGTCATCAAAAGACACCACTCCTGCCATGATTATAAGCGTATTCGACAATATGAAAATGGCCGAGCCTAAAAATAGGTTTACCCTTGGTATTGTTGACGATGTAACCTTTACCTCACTACCAATTTTACCCGAGGTAAGTTTAGATTCAGAAGGCAGGTTTGAAGCCAAATTTTATGGTTTAGGCTCAGACGGTACTGTTGGCGCAAACAAAAATTCAATAAAAATTATTGGCGACTCAACCGATAAATATTGTCAAGCATATTTTGCCTACGACTCTAAAAAATCGGGCGGTTTTACAGCCTCGCACCTGCGCTTTGGCGACAAAAAAATTATGAGCCCATATTTGGTAAATACTCCCGACTTTGTAGCATGTCACGTTCCAGCATATCTCGGAAAATACGATATGCTCAAAGGTCTTAAAAAAGGCGGCACATTCCTGTTAAATGCTATTTGGGATGCCGAGGAGACCAAAAACCACCTTCCTGATTCAGTAAAAAAATACCTTGCCGTAAATAATATCAATATGTATATTATTAATGCAACAGGATTGGCCGAAGAAATTGGGCTTGGCAACCGTACCAACACAATAATGCAAGCAGCCTTCTTTAAAATTGCCGAAGTAATACCTTACGACGTTGCAGTTAAACAAATGAAAAAAATGATTGTAAAATCGTTTAGCTCAAAAGGCGAAAACGTTGTAAAAATGAATTATGCGGCTGTTGATGCAGGCAGCGATGTAATAAAAGTTAACATACCTGCCGAATGGGCTTCAATTGAAGTAAAAGACACTGCTGTTGTGAATACCAATATTCCTGAATTTGTAAGGAATGTGGTTGAGCCAATCAACAACCTTGCCGGCGACGATTTGCCTGTTTCTGCCTTTATCGGACGCGAAGATGGTACTTTTCCATCGGGTACTGCACAATACGAAAAACGCGGTATTGCGGTAAACGTTCCCGAATGGAATGCCGATACCTGTATTCAATGTAACCAATGCTCTTATGTTTGTCCTCACGCTGCAATACGCCCATTCTTGTTAGACGAAAAAGAACAGGCTGCCGCTCCCGAAGGCTCAAAAACCATAAAAACAAATGGCAAAGGCTACGAAGGGTTAGGCTTCCGTATTCAGGTTTCTACATTAGACTGTACAGGCTGCGGCAACTGTGTCGATGTTTGTCCTTCAAAAACAAAATCGCTTGTTATGAAGCCAATAGCCTCGCAAGAGTCTGAAATACCACGTTGGGACTATATGGCCAACGATGTTACAATTAAAATTATTGCGCCAAAAACACAAAACGTAAAAGCATCGCAATTTGCAAAACCACTGTTTGAATTCTCGGGTGCTTGCGCAGGATGCGGCGAAACACCTTACATTAAAACCATTACGCAGCTTTATGGCGAAAGCATGATGGTAGCCAACGCAACAGGCTGCTCTTCAATTTATGGCGGTTCTGCCCCATCAACCCCTTATTGTGCAAGCAAAAACGGTAAAGGTGTGGCTTGGGCCAATTCGTTATTTGAAGATAATGCCGAATATGGTTTGGGTATGGCAATATCAGCCAAAAAACTACAAAACCGTATTGAGCGCCTTGCCAAAGAGAATGCCGGCAAATTCAATGCCGATACAAATACTGCCGTTACCGAATGGAGCGAAGTAAAACGCAAAACCGAAGAGTCGGTGGCCGCATCGGAAAAGGTTATTTCGGCCTTAGAAAAAGAGTCGGCGCCTATTGCAAAAGAGATTTTGGCCATTAAAGACTGGATGCCAAAACGCAGCAACTGGATATTTGGCGGCGACGGATGGGCTTACGATATTGGTTACGGTGGACTCGACCATGTATTGGCATCGGGCGAAGATGTAAATATTTTGGTTGTTGATACCGAGATTTACTCAAACACCGGCGGACAAAGCAGTAAAGCCACACCGGTTGGAGCTGTTGCAAAATTTGCCGCATCGGGTAAAAAAATACGCAAAAAAGACCTTGGTATGATGGCTATGAGCTATGGCTATGTTTATGTTGCACAAGTATCAATGGGTGCAAGCCAAGCACAGTATTTTAAAGCTGTTAAAGAGGCCGAGGCATATCCGGGCCCTTCAATAATAATAGCTTATGCACCATGTATCAGCCACGGAATACGCACAGGCATGGGAACCACTCAGGGCGAAATGAAAAAAGCTGTTGAGTCGGGATACTGGCACTTATACCGCTTTAACCCTGCTTTAGAGAAAGAAGGAAAGAACCCGTTTGTGTTAGACTCAAAAGAGCCTGCATGGGATAAATTCCAAGATTTCTTGATGGGTGAAGTACGTTATACATCATTGGTAAAAAGCTTTCCCGAAGAGGCGAAAGAGCTGTTTGTTGCCGCCGAGGAGAATGCGAAATGGCGCTTTAAATCATATCAGCGCATGGTTGCCATGGATTTCTCAAAGTAAAAAAAAAGTGCATTGTTTAACAAATAACTAAAATGCACTTATATTTATTGATATCAAAAGCCCCTTATTTAATAATTTGGGGCTTTTTTGTGTGGTAATGATATTGTAAGCCGTCTAAAAGACGGCTGAGGGGTATTGTTGTGTTTCGTTTATAATCCCCCAATTAAAATTGGGGGCTAATCTCATGGTGTTTGATAGGGCATAAAACCCAACCAAATGAATTTGGGGGCTAATTTCATAAAAG
>CAYQPP010000216.1:0-6342 GCA_964419235.1 uncultured Bacteroidales bacterium | reverse complement strand
AAAAATAGATGCGTGTTGTGGTAGCCAAAATTAAAACGGCATTAATAATAATTACCCTGCGCGATGCAAACAGCATGCTCATTATCAATACGGCAAAAACCGAATAAAACCCTTGCATATATTTATAAAAAGGCGAAATATCCTCCTTTAAAATATTCATCCAAATTAACAGCATTACAACCATTGTTATGGAAAAAATATTTCCGGCTGTTTTTATCCCTCTTTTCTTTAAAACAATTAACGAAATGCCCAAAACCAAAAGCATTGTTATTTTTGATAATAAAGAAATAAAAAAATTATTGCCTATTGTTGTAAAGTCTTGTTGTAAAGAAATAATTGTAATAAACGAACCGATTAGTCCGATTATAACAAAAAAATTTGTTTTTAGCCTTTCAAAAAAGCTAACTTCGTGTTTAGGGTAAAAATATTCTATTATTTTTTTCATAAAAAATAACTACATCTAAATTTTGCTTATTTAGTTCTTTTATATATTTATTTATCATTAATATATTTTACTAAAACTCAATAAACATAAGAGTTTACGCCTGTTTATTAATCAATGGAATTTTTTTATTCAACAATAAAAATAACGGTTAAAATTTAATTGCTGCAATAATTATTTTGTATTAAATTTAATACAAAATACAATTTTTTTTTATAATTTTCTGAATATTAAGGAATCATATTAAGAATTTATTAATTTAGTAGCTTCAGAAATTGTATTAACAACTTGTGATTTAGATACAAAATTATGGTATAAAGTTTAATGACCTATGATTAAAAATTCCTATTTTATATTAATTACAGTCTTTTCGGTACTGTTTATACAGTGTAAGCGTGAGCCTCTTCAAACTCAACCGAAAATATCGCATTTGTCTGATTTTGAAAGTAATGATGGTAGTATATCATTAAATCTTTCGGGTGGCAAAGCCCCATATACTATTCAATGGTCGAATTTAGAAACCGATAGTGTATTGACAAATTTAACAGCCGGTGTTTATTATGTTACAATTACCGACTCAAAAAAGCATGTTTTAATTGATACTATTGAAGTTACACAGCCGCAATGGCCGGTATGTATTGATAAAGATGGCAATAGTTACAAAACGGCAATTGTGGGCAACCAAATATGGATGGTTGAAAACATTAGGGTTATACACAACCCTATGGGTGACTCAATTGAGAGTTTTGTGTATGATGATAATGAAGAAAATGCTGCTGTTTACGGTAGGTTATATACTTGGCAGGCAGCCATGAATGACTCAACTGCCAACGAATCGCAAGGTTTGTGCCCCGATGGCTGGCATATTCCGTCAGATGAAGAGTGGACACTGCTTATTGACAATATTTCAACCGTTGATAAGGAGATTCCAAACATTAAAAAATCGCTTGAGCTGACCTATGCGGGCTTTTACAATAATGGCTTTAATAATTTGGATGCTTCGGTTAGTTTTTGGACATCGACACAATCGAACGATAACGCATGGAAACGCTATTTTAACAAAAGCCTTTCAAAAGCTTTTCGCTATCACGAGAAAAAAACCAACGCAATTTCAATAAGGTGTGTAAAAAACAGCCCTATTTTATAAGTCTTTTTTCATAAATTGAATAGAACATATCAATTCCGTATGGGATTATCTCATCGGGGAAATCATAATCGTCATTATGCAGTTTTGGAGTATCTTCTCCGGCTCCTAATCCAAACATTACACTTTTACATGTTTGTGAAAAATGAGCAAAGTCTTCAGCCCAAGCAAAGGGTTTTTCCATTTTAATAATTTTAAATTCCAAATCGTGGGCAGAGTCGGCAACTATTTTTGTAATTGCCGGATTGTTTTGCGTCGAGGGGTAAATATCAGTAAAATCAATTTCAGATTTTAGCTTTTCGTGGCTGCTTATAAGGTGGATTGCATTTTTAGTGTGCTCAATCAAAACAGCCATGTCGTCATCGTCAAAAGCACGTAATGTTATAAGTATTTTTGCATACCCCGGCGATGTTCCAAATGTTTGTTCGCCTAAGCGGGCGTGTACTATTGTTGTTAACACATAATCGTTAAAAAGGTATTTTTTTTCGGGCAGTTTTGTAACACTCTCAATAATTTTTGCCATTGCAATAGCAGGGCTCAACCCTTTATCGGGCTCGGCTGCATGCGATGTTTTTCCGTACAGTTCAACAATAAGTCCTTGCGATGCTGCCGAAAAGGTGTTGTTTTTAATAATAATGCTTCCCATTGGGTAACCGGGTATATTATGCAATGAAAAGCACATGTCGGGTGTAATTCTGTAATAATTTGGGTCGCCAATAACAGCAAGCGCGCCCTCGCCGGTCTCCTCGGCAGGTTGAAAAAGCAGGATTGCCTTACCTTTTTTTGGGCGGTGCTTGCTTATTTGCTCGGCCAACCCAACCATTATCGCCATATGCCCATCATGTCCGCATTGGTGGGCTACGCCTTCGGTGCGCGATGCATAATCAATACTGTTTGTTTCGTGTATAGGCAGTGCGTCCATATCAACGCGAAACATGATATTTGGACCGTCAGTCTTGCCTTTAAATACAAAGGCAACACCATATCCACCTAAATTGTCGATAATTTCATCGGGTTGAAACCGGATTATTGTCCTTTTTAGCGCCTCTGCCGTAAACTCCTCGTTACCCGACAACTCAGGGTTTTGATGTAACGACTGGCGTATGCTAATTAAATGTTTTATATCAGTATTCATTTATGCCTGTTTTTTATGAAGGTTTTAAAAATAAGTGCATTTTTACATTTAAATATTTATGCAAATTTAATATAGAAAACGTAATGTCAGCTAAAAATTTAATGGTTTATGGCATGGTTATACTATCAATGCTTTTTTGGAGCATGACCTACATATGGTATAAAAATGTTTTCACGGTATTAAACCCAATAACCGTTATGACTTTTAGGCTGGGACTTTCAGCCCTATTTTTATTAACTTTTTCAAAGCTAATTGGTAAGCTCCAAATGCCTGTAAAAACCGACTTTTTTTGGTTTTTGGCATTAAGTTTTTTTCAGCCCTTTATCTATTTTTTGGCCGAGAGTTATGGTGTGAGTATGGTTTCGGCAACAATTTCGGCAGTAATAATATCAACAATACCGATTTTTATATCTATTGTGGCACATGTTTTTTTAAACAATAAAATGTCGAAACTAAATATTATTGGCATTATGCTATCATTTATTGGGGTGCTAATGGTAATTTTAGGAAAAACTCTGCATTTTAACGGTTCAATAAAAGGTGTTTTACTTCTGTTTATAGCTGTACTATCAACAATAGGCTATTCAATAATAATTGTTAAGTTAATAAACAAGTACAACTCATTTACCATAATAAGCTGGCAAAATATTATTGGTGCGCTTCTTTTTGTGCCGCTTTTTTTTATTGTCGATTTTGAACATTTTAAGCAGGCCGAAATTACACAACCAATAATTATCAACTTAATTTATTTGGCACTGCTGGGTTCGTCGGCTGCATATATTTTTTTTACCTATGCAATAAAAAATTTGGGGGTTGCCAAGGCAAGTCTGTTTAGTAATTTAATACCAATTTTTACTGCTATTTTTTCATATTATATGATAAACGAAGTGCTTACAGGTTTTAAAATTATTGGTATATTTATAGTAATTTTAGGACTTTTTATGGGACAAATAAAACCTAAACTATCTAAATAATTGTGCCTTTATATATTAAAATCAATTGTTAATCAATAAAAATCGTTATTTTCTAATAAATTCCGTAAACTATTTATCTTTAACTATGTTTATTAATATAACTGTTTAAATAGGTGGTAAGGGAATCAAACAACAATTTTTTTTAAAACAAAGCTCTTAAATGGAGGATGCTGAGAAAAAATACGAGGAGCTTAAAAATGAGTTGATTTTAGCAAAGGCAAAAATCGGGTTGTTGCAAGACACCCAAAACATATTTGATTTGCTTGTCAACAATATGGATGATTTTATTTGGATTACCAATAAAGAGCTTGAGTTTTCTTATATTAGCCCGTCTATAAAAAAAGTGCTCGGCTTTTCAGAAAAAGAGTTTTTACAAAAACCAATAACCGATTTTAATACTCCCGAATCAAAAGAATTAATACTAAAAGGTTATAGCGATAGAAAAAAAGGTATATCGGTAAATAAAAAAAAACACTGGGTAATTCAGGTTTACCACAAAAACGGCAGTATTGTTTGGATTGAAACCTCAACCAATCCAATTATTAATGCCGATGGCAATTTTGAAGGTCTTTTAGGTGTTTCGCGCGATATTACACAGCAGATAACAGCAAAAAGCGCATTGCAAAAAAGCGAGTATAATTTTAGAATTTTGAGCGATGCTTCTATTGATATGCTATCGTTAAATTCATGCAGTCAAATTTTAAAGTATGCAGCCGATATTATCTCAAAAAAGCTGAACAACTCAACGGTTATAGCATTTTCGATTGGCGACGATAAAAAACATACTAAAATAGCTCATGTTGCCGGCATTGGGCATAATACGCTAAAAAGCATATCGGAATTAACCGAATTTAATATTTTTGATAAAAAGTACCCCATAAATAAAGCTTTAAACAAAAAAGCCATAACAGGCAGGCTTTATGAATATAACGATGGCTTTTCGGAATTTACTTCGGTGCAACTGCCAAAAACAGTATCAAAAAAAATTAAGCAGCTTTTAAACATCGACAAAATTTACTCCATAGGGGTTATTAAAGACAAAGAGCAGTTTGGGGCTTTTTATATATTTCCTAACAACTGTAAAATTGAAGAGGATATTGCATTTATTGAATCGTTTGCCAACCTTACCAGCATAATACTTCAGCGGCAGCAATTAATTGAGGCTATACATATTAGCGAAGATAAATTCAGAACGATTTTTGAAAACACAAGCTCGGCTATCTCTATACAAACCGATAAAAAACACCTGCTTGTAAATAAGGCGTGGGAAAAAATTACAGGCTATACAGCCGAAGAGGCAAAAACGTTAAACCCGATTGACCTGATTCATCCCAACGATAGAGACCGCATTATTGATATTGTGCAAAAAAGGCTGTATGGCGAAAACGTACCAACCAGTTATCTTTTTCACTTGGTTGACAAGCACCTTTATGAAAAATGGATTGACATTTCGGCAACGGTTATTGAGTATGAAGGCAAAAAAGCCACTTTAATTATTGGCAGCGATATTACCGAAAGGAAAAAATCGGATATAGAGTTAAACAAATTCTCGACAGGTATTATGAATAGCCCGTCGAGTATTGTTATTACCGATATTGAAGGAACTATTGAATATGTAAACCCGTTTTTTACCGAAACAACAGGATACTCTTATGACGAGGCTATTGGGCAAAACCCTAAAATTTTAAGTTCGGGCAACAACCCAAAAAAGTTGTATGACGAGCTGTGGAGTACCATACTCAAAGGCGAAGTTTGGAACGGGGAGTTCCAAAATATAAAAAAGAACAAGCAGCTATATTGGGAATCGGCACGAATAGCCCCAATTTTTGACACCAACGGCATAATAACCAATTTTATAGCCATAAAAGAGGATATTACCGAACGCAAAAGAACAATGGAGCTGATTGAACAGTCGGAGATGGACTTGCGTGAGATTAATGCTAAAAAAGATAAATTTTTCTCAATTATTGCCCACGACCTGCGTAGCCCGTTTTCAGGGTTAGCCGGTTTAACATCTCTGCTAAAGTCGTCGTTAAAAGAGCTTAGCGAAGAGCAGATAGACAATTATCTTGGATTGATAAACCAATCGGCACAGCATATTTTTAAACTTTTAGAGAACCTTTTATCGTGGGCAAAAACACAAACCGGAAAAATAGAGTTTACACCATCGTATGTAACCCTACGGCAAATTGTTGACGAAACGGTATCGGTTGTTGCAATTTCGGCCAAAAACAAAGATATTGAAATTGAGGTAAACATTGATTATTATGAAACGGTTTTTGCCGACGAAAATATGCTGAAAACAATAATACGCAACCTAATAGCAAATGCCATTAAATACACGCATAAAAAAGGGACAATAAAAATATCGTCAATTATTCAGATATTCAACAAAAAAAAGTATAATGTAATTGCCGTTTCCGATAACGGAATGGGTATTCCGAAAGATAAACAGGACAAAATATTCAATATTGAAAACAACTATACCACAGTTGGCACCGAAAAAGAGAAAGGAACCGGACTTGGGCTTATTTTATGTAAAGAATTTGTTGAAAAGCATTTTGGCAAAATTTGGTGCGAAAGTAAAGAAAATCACGGCAGCACATTCTTTTTCTCGCTTCCGGTAAAGTAATCCTTATTCTATCGG
>CAYQPP010000215.1:0-6401 GCA_964419235.1 uncultured Bacteroidales bacterium | reverse complement strand
CGGGTTTGCTGTGGATTTAATATTTTCACTTTATCTGTTTTTATTTAACGTTAATGTTTTAATCTATTATTCAAATTTATAAATAAATTTTTACCTGTTACTAAAATAAAACAACTAAATTAATTCATTTTTCTTTATCTATAAAGTTAGTTATTTATTGTAAATCAAGAAAATATAAATAACAAAATGTTTTGCAATAGAATTAAAACAGTTGGCTACATAAAAAAGATTTATATATTTGTTGGCTGTGAAATATATTAAAAACTAAAAATTATAGACTATGTTTAAAGGACACCCTAAAGGATTATATGTTTTTTTGTTTGCAAATATGGGCGAACGATTTGGTTATTATACAATGATAGCCATTTTTACACTTTTTTTACAAGCAAAATTCGGAATGTCGGCAAGTGAGGCGGGGCATGTTTACGGATATTTTTTATTTGGAATTTATTTTATTCCGCTTATTGGTGGAGTTTTAGCTGATAAAGTGTTAGGCTTTGGCCGAACAATATCGCTTGGTATAATATTGATGATAGTTGGCTACATTTTGTTGGCAAACACATCATCGGGTATAAATGGAATTTATGTTGCATTGGCGGTTATTTCGGTTGGCACAGGTTTTTTTAAAGGAAACCTGCAAGCAATGGTTGGAAGATTATATGACCAAGCAAATATGGGCAAATTGCGCGATGCTGCTTTTAGCCTGTTTTATATGGGGATAAATATTGGAGCATTTTTTGCCCCATCGGCTGCCGAGGCTATGAATAACCATATGATGAAAAGCGATGGTTTTTCATATAGCGGCAAAATACCCGCATTGGCAAATGAATTTTTAAATGGAGCTACCGAAAAAGCCGGCGAGTTAACAACGCTTGCTCACGAACACATTATTAACGGGTCGTATCAGTTTACCGATTTACAAGCTTTTTGTACCGATTATATTGCATCAGTAAGCAGGTCGTACAATTATGGCTTTGCAATTGCCGCAGTAAGTATTTTTATGTCGATGATAATTTTTGTGTCTTTCAGAAAATACTATAAACATGTTGATGTAAAAGTTTCGAAAAATGCTGAAAATGCAGATGAAAATGCTGTTGTTATAAAAGATATACCTAAAGAGCAGGCTAAAAAAAGGCTGATAGCTTTAGGATTATTATTCTTGGTAAACATTTTCTTTTGGATGTCATTTCACCAAAACGGGTTTACGTTAACGCTTTTTGCACGCGACTTTACCGTTACAAATGTTGCGCCGGCAGTTTACACACTATTCGATTTAAAATCGCTGTTACCAATAATAGCAGTAATTATGGGTGTTATTTTTGTGCTCGACAAAAAAGCAACCTCAACAAAAAAGATGATTGGTGGAGCATTGGCGGTTGTAGGTTCGGCAATAGCATTTTTTGTTATTAAAGGATATACCGACTTAATGCCTATTAACCCTATTAAATTCCAACATTTTAACCCTATTTTTATTGTATTTATAACACCTATTATAATTGCAATATTTACCAAACTTAATAAAATGAAAAAAGAGCCAAGCTCACCCCGAAAAATTGGTATAGGTTTGGTATTGGCAAGTTTTAGTTTTTTAATTATGGTTATTGCTGCTCTCCAATTTGGTAATGCAAACGACGAGATATCTGATGTAATGAGGGTTACACCTTTTTGGCTTATCGGAACATATTTTAGCTTAACCATATCTGAACTGTTTTACAGTCCTATCGGAATCTCTTTTGTTTCAAAAGTTGCTCCTCCAAAATTGGCAGGTATTGCCCAAGGCGGATGGTTTGCCTCAACTGCAATAGGAAACTTGTTGGCAGGGCTAATCGGTGCATTTTGGGATGGCTGGGACATGTGGCAATTCTTCTTGTTGCTGGTAGTTATGCTTATGTTATCGGCAGTATTTATCTTCTCTATTATGCGAATATTAGAAAATGCAACAGAAAAATAAAGAATAAAATATATAAACAAAAAAGGCTGCCAACATGGCGGTCTTTTTTGTTTTATTAGCTATTTTAAATTATTTGTACAAAATTTGATAAGGTTTTCGTTATATATTAAAACTAATAACAAGCACTATGAACAATAAACAAAAAAAATGGCTGATAATAGGAGGTATAATACTTTTTGTATTTTTTATCTTTTCAGGAATAAAAAATAGTTATAATACAATGGCTTTAATGGATGAACAAGTCTCAGCTAACTGGAGCCAAGTTGAAAATGTATATCAGCGTAGGGCAGATTTAATTCCCAACTTGGTAAATACCGTAAAAGGGTACGCTACCCACGAAAAAGAGACACTTGAAGGCGTGGTTGAGGCGCGTTCAAAAGCAACAAGCACAACTATTGACGCAAGTAAATTAAATGCAAACTCTATACAGCAGTTTCAGGCTGCACAAGATGGTTTAAGCTCGGCATTATCAAAACTTATGGTAGTGGTTGAGAGGTATCCCGACTTAAAGGCAAACCAAAATTTTCGCGACTTGCAAGCACAATTAGAAGGTACCGAAAATAGAATTACAGTTGAGCGCAGAAAGTTTAATGAATCAGTAAAATCATACAATGCATTTATAAGACTGTTCCCAAAAAACATATACGCAAATATGTTCGGGTTTGAAAAGAAAGACTATTTTAAAGCTATTGCTGGTGCCGAAAAAGCTCCTGAAGTTAAATTCTGATAATCAAGAACATAACTACAAAAAGCACAAACTACCAACACCTTATTTCTTGATACTAACTTATTAAAACCTAACATATGGGAGCATCAAAATTTTTTAGCAGCAAACAAAAAAAACAGATTACCGATGCAATTAAAAATGCAGAGTTGAACTCATCGGGCGAAATACGCGTGCATATTGAAAACAGTTGCAAAATTGAGGCTTTAGACAGGGCAACGGAGGTATTCAGCAAATTACAGATGCAAAAAACAGAGCTACGCAACGGCGTACTGTTTTACGTAGCCATTACCGACCATAAATTTGCTATTATTGGCGATGCCGGAATAAATACCAAAGTGGCAGATAATTTTTGGGACGAAATAAACAGCACCGTATTATCGCATTTTAAAAACGGCAACTATGCCGAAGGACTATCGCAGGGCATAATAATGGCGGGCGACCAATTAAAAAAGCATTTCCCACATAAAGACGGTGATATAAATGAACTGCCCGACGATATTTCGTTTGGCAAATAGCATTTTTTATAAACATTTTGATAAATAATTATACAGATGAGACTCACAAAAAAATATTCGATATTGCTTGCCGTTTTGTTATTGCTTGTGCTTAACAACACAGTATTTGGCATGCCGCAAAATAATTTAGCAAAGCCAAAAAAACAGGAGTTGGTAATTGATAATGCCCATGTTTTTTCAAGCTCGGAAATAGCATCGCTTAAAAGCAAGCTAAACAGGTTTAACCGCGAAACATCAACACAGATACTAATTTACACCACCCTCGACTTAAACGGCTACGATATTGCCGATTTTGCACAACGCATTGGCGAGAATTACGGCGTTGGGCAAAACAAATCAGACAATGGTATTGTAATTGTTTTTAAGCCAAAAATCGGGAATAGCCCCGGCAGGGTAACAATACAAACAGGCTATGGCATTGAGCCATTGATACCCGATGCAACAGCAAATCAAATTATTGATAATGAGATGATACCCTTTTTTAAAAAAGGCGATATCTATAATGGAATTAATAGCGCAATTGACATATGTATTTCGTTAACAAAAGGGGAGTTTACTGCAAGCAGTTATCAAAAACAGACAAAAACCTCAAACGGTGGGGCCGGCATTATCTTTATTATCTTTATGATTACCTTTTTTAGTGTTATGGGGCGGTCGCGAAACTCAAAATATAACAGCATGGGCAGAAGGAGCAACCTTCCGTTATGGGCAGCGCTTTTTTTTATGAGCAGTGGCTCGCACCGCGGTTCCGGCTGGAGCGATTTTTCATCGGGTTCGGGTAGCTTTGGTGGCGGAGGCGGATTTAGCGGCTTTGGCGGCGGAAGTTTTGGCGGTGGTGGTGCCAGCGGAAGTTGGTAGATTATTTAGCTATTGACAGTTAGCACTCATGATTGGGTAATTAATTGCACAAATTTAATTGCTGCAAAGCAAAAATAACGGACGGTAGTCCAAATAACAATAAGATTAATGATAGTAGCAAAGGATAAAATAAAATCGAACATTGGCGAGTACCTGCTTTATATGTTTCAGATTGAAGATTTGATTAGGGCCTGCAATTTCAATAAAGCAATAATTGAATCGAAATTGGTTACCCAATACAAAACCGACGATGCCACTAAAAACGAGATAAAAGATTGGTATTTTGGACTGGCTGATTTAATGGAAGATGAGAGGCTTAAGGAAAAAGGGCATTTAGGCATTATTACCCATAAAATAAATGAGGTTTATGAATTCCACTTGTATTTAATGCAAAGCAATGAGTATGTCGAATATCAAGCTCATTATAAAAGTATTATACCAATTATTAATGATTTAAGGCAAAAACAAAAACCCGGTTTAAACGATATAGGTATTATTTTAAATACTATTTACGGAGTTTACCTGTTGAAACTTAAAAAACAAGAAATTACAAAAGACACGTTAGCATCGGCAAGCAAACTGTCGGCAATAATGGCCGAGCTGTCAAAAAAATTTATGGAGTATGAAAGCGGAGAGCTAAAGATTGAGTAAACGCTTTTAAAAATAATCAATATTATGCTTTAGTCATATATCGTGATGTATTAATAATTGTACGTTAATATTAGCACTCAATTAAAATTGGATGTATGAGACAAATGAACAACCTTGCTGCAGACGAAGTATCAATTTTATATAAAATACTGTATTTTGCAGCAAGCTGCTGAAAATATGCCTCGCCGCACAACTTTGGCAGACGAGTAATACCTAAATTGAGTGATTTGGAATAAAAAAGATTGCCAATGCTGTGGTACAAAAAGGAATTCATAAAATTTGAATCCACCTTGTTGGTGATAGAGAATTTTTGAACTTTCTTTTTGTGCTGCATGATTGGTGATATTTAAAGTTCGGAATCGCTCAATTTAGGTAATACTCACAAGTGTGAGATTCAAAAAAGAGGGCAGGGTAGCAAACACTTTAAAATAGCTTTATTGGAATTTCTTTTTTTAATTGAATTGACAAGGGTGATACTTCTGCCTGCATAGCTATAATCTCAACACCTTTTTTCGACGCCTCTTTTAAAATTATTGCATAATCGGGATCAATTTCATTGGCTACACCAAAAAACAAAACATCTGTTCGTTGAATAATATATAACATTACGGCTCGATATCCTTGCTTTTTTGCCTTAATTAGGGTTTTTAAATGCTTTTGCCCTCGGGTTGTTACAGCATCAGGAAATAGTGCAAAATCACCTTTTTTATAGGTTACGTTTTTTACCTCAACAAAGCATTTTTCATTTTCGTTTTCACAAAAAACATCAAAACGGCTATTATCAAATGTTACTTCTCTTTTTACATGAGTATAACCCGATAGTTTTGCGATATCGTTATTTTTAATAGCTTCATAAGCAATAATATTTGGCCAGCCTGTATTAATACCTACCCAATTTTTATTGATTTTAATCATCTCCCATGTAAACTTGGTTTTTCGTTTAGGGTCGTTTACGGGTGTTAGGTAAACCTCGGCTTTATTTTCGAGGCAGCTTTTCATTGAGCCCGAATTGGTGCAATGAGCCACCACAATATCGCCATTGTCAAGTTTAATGTCGGCTAAAAAACGCTTATACCGTTTTAACAGTATTCCATGTATAAGGGGTTTTGAGAATTTCATAAATTACCACGACATTTTTTCCCAGCCAACACGGTCTAAAAACGACCGCATCAGAAACTCCAACTCTTTTAGTTTTTCGGGGGCTTCATAGTAGTCTTTAACCTTTTTTTCTTGTCCATTATATGAGAAGTATAAATATCGGGTTGGCAGGTCGGTCATGTCCGATGTATATTCATCTTTAAACTTAAAAAAATCGGCATCGACAAAAGTTTTTATTACTTCGTCAAACTCATCAGAAGGCAATGTACGCATATATTTCCCCTGCTTGTCAAGATTTTTTTTGGCGGTCAAATACATCTGTCTGTTTGAGTAGAGTTCAATGGTATATTCGGGTACAGTTTTGCTATAACCCGATACTTGATGGTATGAAATTAATAGTTTGGTATCTTCTTCAATTGAAGTATTTTGCGTTACTTTTTTTTGTGTCCCACACGAGAATAAAAAAAATACAGTAATAAAAAAGTACAAGTTTTGTTTCATCTGTTTAAATATATTAATGCTTTGTCCAAATGTCGTGATAAAACATCAAATATCAAATTATATTAACACACAAATTTAATAGGTTGGATATGAATAATAG
>CAYQPP010000214.1:0-6412 GCA_964419235.1 uncultured Bacteroidales bacterium | reverse complement strand
AACAATTTAGCAATTTAGCAATTTAGCAATGTAACCATTTAACAATGTAACCATTTAACAATGTAACCATTTAACAATTTAGCAATGTAACAATATAACATTTTAGCATTTTAACAATGTAACAATTTAGCAATTTAACACACCATCCTAAAAAGCATGCAAAGTAGTTTAGACTGTTACCACAACCATTAAAAATACGACAGCTTAACCATATTGGTTTGTCCTTTTTTGTTTAACGGTATGCTGCCTACATGCACAATAAGTTCATTGTCGGCTATCAATTCATTCTCTTTTAAATATTTTAGCGTAAACTCAACAGCATCGTTGGTAAATAAAAACTGGTCGCTTGTATATCCGGTAACGCCCCATAATAACGACATTTGCCTCAATAACCCTATTTTTGGGGTAAAGGCAAAAATATTGGCATTTGGCCTGTGGCTTGCTATCCTAAAAGCTGTATAACCCGAATATGTAAGCACAATTATCGATTTTGATTTTGTGTCTTTTGCCATGCTGCATGCATTTGAGCATATCGAATCGGGTATAAAGGTATGGTTTTCGATGGTTGGCACATGTTTACGGTAAAAATTATAGCCTTTTGTTTCGGTATAGGTTATTATCTCTTTCATAGCGCGTATTACCTCAATAGGGAATTTTCCAACGCTTGTTTCGCCACTCAACATAAGTGCACTGGCTCCGTCAATTACAGCATTTGCAACATCGTTGGCTTCGGCGCGGGTAGGACTGAAGTTATTTATCATGCTCTCCATCATTTGTGTTGCCACAATAACAGGCTTTGCATGGCGGATGCATTTTTCGATTATTGTTTTTTGTATCAGCGGAACCTCATGAAAAGGCAGCTCAACGCCCAAATCGCCGCGTGCAACCATTACGGCATCTGTAATATCAATAATATTATCAATTTCGTTTAAAGCTTCGGGTTTTTCTATTTTGGCAATAACCTTGGCGTGCTTTTTTTTACGCTTTATAATATCTTTAAGGTCGGCAATATCGGTTACTGTGCGTACAAACGATAGGGCTATCCAATCAACATTTTGGTCTAATGCAAATTCGGCATCAGCAATATCTTTTTTGGTAAGGCTTGGCAGCGATATTTTTGTTTTTGGCAGGTTAACGCCTTTATGCGACGACAGTATGCCCCCAAATATTACCCGTGCCGTTACCGAGCTTTTTCTGTCGGTTTTTACGGCCTCAAGCTTAATTTTACCGTCGTCAATCAATATTGTATCGCCAACATTTACATCTTTAGGGAATAGGCTATAACTCATATAAACCCTTTTTGATGTACCAACACACTCTTTGTTTGTAAACTCGATAATATTGCCCTCTTTTAACAAAACGCCGTTGTTTTCTATATCGCCAACCCTAAGTTTTGGCCCCTGCAAATCGGCTAAAATTGCCACATGCGTATTCAATTCTGCGTTAAGCTCCAATATTTTGTCGATAACCTCTTTATGGTCGGCATATTTGCCGTGCGAAAAATTTACCCTAAAAACATTTACGCCCGAAAGTATCAACTCCTTTAAAATGCTTTTTGATGATATTGCCGGCCCAACCGTGGCAACAATCTTGGTTTTGTTTATATATCCTGCTGTTTCCATAAATTAAAGATTGCTTATAAAAAAATAATATTTTCATGAAAGGTAATAAATTTACTTCATAAAATTGCATTTACATTTTTTTGAAGTGTGCAAATAAGTAGATACTAATTGTTAGCTTTGCGGTTGTATTAATTGTTACATAATAAACATGCACAAAACAGTAAACATATTTACATTAGGGTGTTCAAAAAACCGTGTCGATTCCGAAGTATTGATGAAGCAGTTGTTTGAAAACGGCTTTGTGGTAAGCCACGAGTCAACCGAGGATGATTTTGACTATGTTATAATAAACACCTGCGGCTTTATACACGATGCAAAAGAGGAGAGCATAGAGACTATTTTAAGTTTTATACAGGCTAAGCAGGAGGGGGTTATAAAAAAAATAGTTGTTTTTGGCTGCCTGTCGGAACGCTACAAAAGCGAGCTTAATAAAGAGATTCCCGAAGTAGATGCATGGTTTGGTAAATTTGAGCTAAAAAAGATGCTTGATTACATGGGTGCCGATATACAGCCACAGATAATGCCAAACCGTATTATCACCACGCCCGACCATTATGCTTATCTGAAAATATCGGAGGGCTGCGACCGTACCTGCTCATACTGCGCCATACCAAAAATTACGGGCAAGCATACCTCAAAGCCTATTGATGAAATTATTGATGAGGCAAAATCGTTGGTTAAAATGGGGGTAAAGGAGATAATACTCATAGCACAAGATTTGTCGTATTACGGGCTTGATATATACAATAAACAGATGCTTGCGCCATTAATGGGACAAATTGCCGAAATTACCGGAGTTGAGTGGTTGCGCATCCATTATACCTATCCGGCTAAATTTCCGATGGATATTCTTAAGGTAATGAAAAAGCACTCGAATATTTGCAATTATATGGATATAGCCTTGCAGCATATTAGCAACCCTATGCTAACTGCAATGAAACGGAACACCACAAAAGCCGACACATACAAACTCATTGATGAATTCCGCAAGCAAGTGCCCGGAATTAATTTGCGCACAACGCTAATGGTAGGGCATCCGGGCGAAACCAATGCCGATTTTCAGGAGCTTAAGCAGTTTGTTACCGATATTAAATTTGAGAGGCTTGGAGTTTTTGAGTATTCACACGAAGAGAATACATTTGCATACGACAATTATAACGATGAGGTGCCAGCAGAAGTAAAAGCCAGCAGGGCTGCCGAAATAATGGATATACAGCAGCAAATATCGTTTGAGCTAAACCAAAAAAAGATTGGTGGAGAATTTAAAGTATTGGTAGATAGACGTGAAGGCGGATATTATATAGGGCGCACCGAATTTGATTCGCCTGAGGTTGACGGCGAGGTTTTGATAAAAACCACAAAAAAAATACAAATAGGGGAGTTTGCCTATGTAAAAATAAGCGATGCCGACGAGCATGACCTTTTTGCATCGCCAATTTAAAACAACAATAAATAATTAAAAAGTGGTATTTACACCACCTATTAAAGCAGTATAAAAAACTATTTTTACGGCATACAAAAAATAGAATATGTTTAAGGGTCTTGAGGCATTAGATGCGGTTCGTTTGAATTTTAGTCCTGATAGTTTAATACTATTAAATTTTACATTGGCATTTATAATGTTTGGTGTGGCGTTAGAATTAAAATTGGCACATTTTAAACATGTTTTTTTGTTTCCTAAACCGGCATTTGTAGGAGTGGTTGCCCAATTTGTGATAATGCCGCTGTTAACATTTTTGTTGGTATTAATTATTAATCCTACGCCCGGTGTTGCATTGGGTATGATATTGGTAGCTGCCTGCCCGGGTGGCAATATATCTAATTTTATGACAGCCCATGCGCGCGGTAATACCGAGCTTTCGGTAAGTTTGACTGCAATAGCCGATTTTTCAGCAATAATAATGACCCCCATAAACTTTGCTTTTTGGGGTGGTATGTATGCAAAATTTTATACAAAGGCATCGCACTTGGTAATTCCGGTTGAGATTGATGCATTTGAGATGATAAAAACAATGATAATACTGCTTGGTATTCCTTTGGCCATTGGCATGATATTTTCGAAATATTTTCCCGTAATAACAAAAAAAATAAAGAAGCCCATAAAAATAATGTCGCTAATAATTTTTACGGGATATGTTGTGGTTGCACTTGCCAACAATTTTAATCATTTTATTGATTTTGTGCACCTTGTGTTTTTTATTGTATTAATACATAATGCCATAGCTTTAACCACAGGCTATTCCATATCAAAACTGTTTAAACTGAAAAGGCGCGATGTACGGACAATAACTATTGAAACAGGCATTCAGAATTCGGGGCTTGCCTTGGTGCTTATTTTTAACCCTAATTTATTCGATGGGATAGGGGGAATGGCATTTATTGCTGCTCTTTGGGGTATTTGGCATATTATTGCCGGGCTTACAATATCAAGTATTTGGTCGTTTATACCGTTGTTAAACAAAAAATAATAATAGATGAAGAGACTCATTCACCAATACGATTTTTGGTACGGAGCATTACGCAGCTATGTTAAAATATATTTATTTACTTTTTATGATAAAATTACTGTAGTAGGCAAAGAAAAAATACCAAAAGGTAAACCAATAATATTTGCGATAAACCACCAAAACGCCCTTATGGACCCAATGGCCGTATTAGGCAATCTTAAAGGGCAGCCCGTTTTTATGGCTCGTGCCGATATTTTTCAGAGCAAGGTTATTGCAAAAATACTGCACGCACTCAAAATACTACCGATATTCAGAATTCGCGACGGTCGAAAAAACCTACAAAACAACGATGCTGTTTTTGAAGAGGCGATTGAGGTGTTACAGGCAAAAAAAATATTGGCCATATTGCCCGAAGGCAACCACTTTGGCGAACGCCGTTTGCGGGCCTTAAAAAAAGGTATTGCCCGAATTGCTTTTCAAGCCGAAGAACGCAATAATTTCGAGCTCGATGTTCAAATTGTTCCGGTTGGGTTAGATTATTCGCATTACATAAATTTTGGTGCCGATTTGCTTGTAAATTTTGGAGACCCTTTCCCAATAAACAAGTATAAAAATTTATACCTTGAAAACCCGCAAAAAGGCATGAACAATTTCCTTGAGGAGCTTAAGCAAAAAATGATTCCTCAGATGCTCAATATTAATGATTCGGAAAATTACAATGAGATTGAAGCGTTAAAAGATATTTTTGTACACCACCTACTGGCAAACAGAGAGTTGCAGCATAACCACAAAAAAATTGTCGATAAATCGCAAGAGATATCAAATAAGGTAATCGAACTTAAAAATGCCTCGCAAAACGAATTTGAGAGGCTTGGGAAAACGGCGCTTGAAATAAAAGACGGTATTAGGGAAATGGGTATCAGGTATTGGGTTTTGGCACACAAAAAATATAATTGGATAGGCATTATATTAAGCTACATATTATTGATTGCTTTATTTCCGTTTTTTGTGTTTGGCTTTGCAACAAATTTTATCCCGTTTTATTTGCCGGTAGTGGCAACGCGTAAAATTAAAGACCCCCAGTTTGTTAGCTCAATAAGGTTTGCCGCATCAATAATAACATTTACCCTGTTTTATTTAACCTATATAATTGTTTTGCTTGTATTTATAGAGCCGTGGCCTTTGGCAATAGGCATTATGGTTAGTATATTTTTATTTGGCATATTAAGTTTCAGGTATTTTATCGGCTTTAAAAAAACAGGGGTTAAAATGAGGGTAAATATCTGGAAAATAAAGAAAAACAGAAACTGGTTAGACCTAAAACAGAAGTGGGATGCGACAGTTGCCGAACTCACAAAAATTATTGAACGATAACTATGTCATACGGATTTTTCCACATATACTATTTTCATAATAACAATTTATTAAAAAACAGGCCAAATGGCGTTGCCATGCCTAGTGGTATTGCTGTTTACGAGGTTTTAAAAATTATTGCAGGCACTCCGCTGTTTACCGAAGACCATATAGAGAGGTTGCACAACTCGATGAAGATAGCCGGTATTAAGGATTTTACAATTTCGCGCCAAGATTTCTCCGATAAGGTAACAACGTTATGTAAAGAGAACGAAGTATATTATGGAAATATCGAGATATGCGTATCAGAATCGGAAAACAAAACGGTTGATTGTTATATAGGATTTATACCGCATAAGTACCCAAAGCCATTAGACTATATTGAGGGGGTTTCGGTATTATTGATGCAGGCAGAGAGGAAAAACCCGAATACCAAGGTTAAATACACAAAAACGAGGCTTAAGGCCAACGAATTCTTAAAAAAGAATACCGTATTCGAAGCTATTTTTGAAAACCAAAATGGCTATATTACAGAAGGTAGTAGGAGCAACGTTTTTTTTATTAGGGATAAAGTTGCCTACACATCGCCTCACGAGTTTGTTTTGTCGGGTATAACACGCAAATACGTTATTGAGTCGTTAAAAAGCCAAAATATTGAAATTACCGAAAAGCTGGTTCATAAAACCGATTTACCATATATGGATGCAGCATTTTTATGCGGTACCTCGCCGGGCATTATTCCCATAAAACAAATTGATGATTATAGGTTTAATGTTAATAATACTGTTTTACGGAATGCAATTGTTGAGTATAACTCATATGTACAGCAGTATATGGCTTTAAACTCTTAATTATTGGTTTCATTGCTAAATTGTTAAATTGCTAAATTGTTTTGTATATAGAAACTTCAATAATTTAGTGCCTCTATACTGTAGGCATGTAATCTGCGTAAATTCGTGAAATTTGCGAACAAAACCTCTGTGTTCTCTG
>CAYQPP010000213.1:0-6432 GCA_964419235.1 uncultured Bacteroidales bacterium | reverse complement strand
TTTAAGTATAAATTACAGATATATTTAATTTAAAAACTAGTTTGCGGATTTGAGGGTAATTTAAAAACAGTATAAACTATGCTGATTTAATATACCACACGAGAGAATTTGTAAGGTAGTGGGGATAGCTGGAGAAAATATATAAACAAATAAATTGCTATTTATGCAACAATATTTTCAAGCGGTTCTTTACCTTGTAAATCTAGTAATGCACTATTCAATGCTGAAGTTTTTATAAAACCTTTTATAGATAAATCTTCATCTAAATCATCCCAACAAACACCAACTCCACCACTAATTAAACGCCAACTATTCAATTGTTCTTGAGTAGCACTTTTTAACCTTTTATAAAAAGATATATGCGATTGCAATACTTTACCATTATTTAAAACTATTACTATTAAATCAAGTTTTTTATCAATCAGCAAATTGTTAATTCTAAGCCCCTTTTCATGAATTAAAATATCGAAAGGGTCTTTTGATTTTTTTCTATAAATGTTATTATTCGAAGTGTTCATACCATGCAGATTTTAGTATTTCAAAATTTTCAATTATAATTTTACGAATATTCTTTGCCTCACTTACGGTAAAACCATAAAGAAACTCTTCACTATATTCTGGCATTAACCATATCTTACCCCTCTTTTCAGCTTTCTCTATGTGTATATGTACGGGTTCGTCTCCTTCATCACTATAAAAGAAAAAACGAAACCCTTTTATTCTTAACACTACTGGCATATATCTACAAATTTAACTATTTATATCCACTTTCTGTTTAATTTTAACCAATAATATTTTAAAGATTTTTAAATTATAAGATTTAAAATTTTCATCGCAAAAGTATAGAGGGTACAAGATAAAAGACACCAATGCTAAAGGTCGGGAAAGACCTTTGAGCGTCGCAACAAGGCATGTAGTTTTAGTAATTTTTAAAAACAGTATAAATTATGCTTAATATACCACACGAGAGAACTCGTACGGTAGCAGAGAGATTTAACACTTGTAACACCGCCCTCTGGGCGGTTGCAATTACCGCCCAGAGGGCGGTGTTACATAATACGGTTTTGCAAAAACTATTAAAAACCTGAGAACATAAAGCTATTATTAATCGATATATAAGTGATTACATTTTTGTTTTACCGCAGAGGCACTGAGAACACAAAAGTTTTTTAAATACAAAACAATACAGCAATTTAACAATGAAACAAATATATTATGTCTGCAAGACTTTTGAGCGTAACAACAAAAATATAAAATTTAAGCTGTGCTATTTAACATACCACATAAGAATACTTGTGCGATAGTATGGTCTAAGGGTTCGATACCCAGCTGAGTTATAAAGGTAAAACCTAACAGTTTTGCCTTTTTTTCAAATCTATTTCTAATAAATTGTAACTTATGCGTTTATTTTATGTCAAAGACAATAGTTTAATAATTATAGTGTTTTTTTAGCATAGATATATTATAAAATAGTTACATACATTGATAATTAAACAATACATTATACACAAATAAAATAAATCATGAAAAAAAGGATTATACAAAGTTTTTTACTATTTGTTTTTGCCGTTGGTTTAAGCATAGTAAGTGGTGCTCAAGGGTTAGAAAATCTTGAGAAGTATGAGTTATCAAATGGTTTAACGGTTATTTTAAATGTTGACCATACCCGACCTGAGGTTTTTGGTTATATGGTTTGTAAGGCCGGAGGCAAAGACGACCCTGATGGAGCTACAGGAATGGCCCACTATATGGAACATATGCTTTTTAAAGGCACAACAAAGCTTGGTACCATGGATTGGGAAAAAGAAAAAGTACATATCGACTCAATATTTTTATTATACGATAAGTTAGGTAAAACAACAAATGATGAAGAGCGCAAGGCAATTCAGATGGAAATTAATGAGCAGTCGATTGCTGCAAATAAATATGCAATACCTAATGAGTTTTCGAATATTGTGAAAAAAATGGGCGGAACAGGCTTAAATGCAAACACTTCGCCCGACCGTACTGTTTTTTTTAACACTTTTCCTCCAAATAAAATTGAGGCATGGTTAGAATTATATTCGCACCGTACTCAAGATGCCGTGTTTCGTGGATTTCAGTCGGAGCTTGAGGTTGTGTATGAAGAGAAAAACATGTATACCGATAATTTTTTCAGTAATATGATAGAAGCCTTTCAAAAAAGTTTTTTTAAGGTTCACCCGTATGGGCAACAGCTTTTAATCGGAACCGTTGAAGAGTTGAAAAACCCGTCGTTGACAAAAATGTACAAGTTTTATAAAACTTGGTATGTTCCTAACAATATGGCTTTGGTGCTTACAGGTGATTTTGATAGTGAGCAGGTAAAACCAATGATTGAAAAAGCTTTTGGCAGTTGGGAAAGAAAAGAGACACCAAAAAGAGAGACATGGGAAGAAAAACCATTGAATGGCCGTGAATTAGTTGAGGTTAAAATGTCGCCTGTAAAAATAGCTATGCTGGGTTTTGCAACAGTGCCTGAAGGACACGAAGATGAGCTTGCCTTACAGGTTTGCAATGGGATTTTATCAAACGAGAGTGGTTCGGGCTTGTTAAATCAGTTAGAGATGAATAACGAATTGTTAGCTGCTCTGTTTTTTTCTTTTCCATATTACGACTATGGTTTATCAATTGCCTTTGTTGTACCAAAAATTGTTGGGCAAAGTCTTGACGAAGCCGAAAAACTTGTTCTTGATAAAATGAGTTTAGTAAAAAAAGGGGAGTTTGACGACTGGCGTGTTGACGCTATTAAAAAAGAGCTGTACCGCCAACACCAAGAGTCGATGGAGACTAATGATTATAGAGGAAGGCAGTTGGGTGAGGTTTTTGCCCGCAATGCTGATATTTTTTCGTTACGAACCTATCCTGAACGAATAAATAAAATTACAAAAGATGATGTGATACGGGTTGCCAATAAGTATTATGGCGATAATTATTTGGCATTCTACTCAAAAATGGGCTCATCTAAAGGAAATAAAATTGAAAAACCAGAGTTTAAACCTGTTGTGTCAAACACAAATGCTAAATCAGAATTTTCAAAAAAAATAGATGCAATTAAACCTTTAGAATATACGCCAAAATATATCAATTTTGATAATGATATCAGTACTACCGAAATAGCCAAAGGTGTTACGCTTTACACTACAAATAATCCGGCAAATGATATTTTTTCGTTAGAGATAAAATATAAAGCCGGAAATAAAGCATTACCTATGGTGGAGTATGCCACTCAAATTATGAATATGGCATATACCGATGATTTTAGCAAAGAGGAACTGAAAAACGAGATTGCAAAAATTGGTGCAACTTATAGTATCTACTCCGATGATAATTATACCGTTGTAAAACTTTATGGAATTGAATCGGAATTAGAAAAAGCCCTTCAGTTAGTTAACGGGCTGTTGAATAACCCTAAAATTGCACAAGACGATGTTGAAAATATTTTAGAAGAAGCTAAAGCTAATCGTAAAATTGAGCGTAGCCAACCCGAAGAAGTCGGGGCAGCCGCCATTGATTGGGTACGCTATGGCGATGAGTCGGATTACCTTACCCGCCTTACCCTAAAAGAGATAAAAGGGTTGCAGGCTGATGACCTTGTTAAAGAGTTTTTAAAAGCAACAAGCTATGCCGTTGAAGTTCATTATGTAGGGAAAAAACCAAGTAAAGAGGTTGCCGATTTAATCAAAAAAAATATTGTTTTTAAAGATAACCTGCAAGAGGGTAATGTTCCTGTTTATAAGCCTATTAAACCCTACTCGGAAAATACAGTTTTCTTTATCAATAAAAAGAGTGCTATACAAAGCAAGGTATATTTTTTATCGAATGGCAATAATGTAACAATAGATGATGTTCCGAGCATTGAGGCATTTAACCAGTATTTTGGCGGAGGTTTTTCGGGCTTGGTTTTACAAGAGATACGCGAATATAGGTCGTTGGCATATGGCGCTGGGGCAAAATATATTATCCCTTCAAAGTTTGGCAAACCGGCTTATTTTATAGGGTATGTTGGTACACAGGCCGATAAAACAGGCGAAGCTATCGAGGTGTTTATGAATTTGGTTAGAGAAATGCCCGAAAAAAGCGATAGAATAGAGATAATTAAACCCTATTTAAAACAAAATGCGATAGCCCAAAACCCAGGGTTTAGAGATTTGAGCAGCTATATTGTAAAACTTAAACAAAAAGGCTTTACAAAAGACCCGGCAGAGCTATTTGAACAAGATTATGATAATATTGAGTTTGATGACATAATGAGTTTCTATAATAAAACCATTAAAAATAAGCCTATAACAATTACTATTGTCGGAAATAAAAAGAAGTTAGATTATAAAGGTTTAACTAAATATGGTAAGGTTATTAATGTAAAAGAAAAACTTTTGTATAGAGATTAAAATAGGTGCTTACAATCAAGGTCTAACAGGCTTTAAGCTTGTTAGACCTTTGTATTAAATGAAATTATATACCGATTAATATTAATATACGTAACACCGCCCTCTGGGCGGTAATTACAACCGCCCAGAGGGCGGTGTTACATCCGAATAAAGTTTAGAACCGGCACTACAACCTGTTACTTGTAATTTGTAACATTAATTAAAATATCATTAATCACAATACCAAATATATAACCTATTGATACTAACTTATTTTTCATTAAATAACTTAACAACCTCTCCATTTTCAATCAACACTTTTTTCCATATATTATATTTATTAACCATGGCAATACCTTGCATAAGTCCATGCGAATAAAGGATAATATTTTCGGGGTCATTAAATTCATTATAATAATGCCATATACCTTCTTGATTGTTGCTTACATATGCACCACGTTTCCAAAGGTTGCCATTGGGGTGGTAATACGACCATAAGCCATGCGATTTTCCATTGACATAAACCCCTTTTTGCTTTAATTGCCCGCTCTCAAAATATACCAACCACTCGCCACTAAATCTATTGTTTTTAAACTCTCCTAACGAGAATAAAACCCCGCTCGGGTAAAATGCCTTCCATAACCCCTGCTTTTTATTATTTTTAAACTGACCTTTTTGGGCTATGCTGCCATCAGGGAAATATTCTATAAAAACGCCTTCCCTGCTCCCATCAATATATTTTACAATTGATTTACCCCTTCCATTTTCATAGTAACTAATAAAGTCTCCATGTATTTTGCCATCAATATAGTTGCATTTTCTTAATAACTCACCACTATTGTAATAAACAAAAAGAGAGTCAATATATTTATTACCCTGTTTTTTGCCGCGGTAGTTTAAATTTCCGTCGTCGTAAAAGGTTTCATATAAACCATTTATCGTATCAGCCTTATACTCAATACGCGACTGTACATGGTTGTATTTGTTATAAATGAGCTCAATGCCCTGCTTTAAACCATTTTTATAATGAGTTACTTTCTCTTTTTTTCCTGAAAAGTCATATGAAATAAACTCTCCGTTGAGCTTATCATTAGAATAGCTGCCTGTTTGCCGCAATTTTCCAAATTCATCATAATATTTATACTCACCCTCTTTTAATCCGTTATTAAAATTATAGATAATTTTTACTTTTTGGTTTTGATAATAAACATAAAGCACCCCTTGAAGTTTATTATTTTTATAAGTTGCCTTTTGATTAAGTTTCTCATTCTTATAAAAATTATAAAAGCCTATGCGCAACGTATCGCTGTTTTGTATCACTCCAAGGTATTTTTCTTTAATAGTACCGTTTTTATAATTAACCACAATGGTATCTTGGGCAATAATGGTATTATTATATAATAAGCCAATAAGTATAAAAGAAATTAGGAATTTCATAATAAAAATATCTGACCGGTTTTTTGTAAAGATAAAAGATAGATTTGAAAAATAACCTTAATAAACAAAAAAACCGCCATTGGGCGGTAATAAAACTAAAGGTGATATTATTAAAAGCTATTCTATTTTTATTATTATTTGTGTGCCTTCTAAATTTGTCTTGCTTCCGTAATCGAGTATTGCTGCCAGTGAATATGATCCTTTGGGTAAATTATTTGGAATGGTAAGATTTATTTTTCTGGAACTTTTAGGGAACATTGTAAATTCATATTTTGCGCATATAATTTCATCAGCCGATTCAATATTTGTTGCAATTAAAACAACCTTGCTTGGCGTAATGATATCTCCCAGATTATTAATTAAAGCTGAAAAACTTCTAATCGAATCACCCTCATTAGTCAATTCTATAAGGTTTGTAATATTAGCTTTATAATTTTTATTTGTTCCGGGAGTTTGAAATAAGTTTACGGCAATTCTCCCTGTTATATTAATACCTGCGCTTATTGTCTTATCTGCTGAGTATGCCGATTGCTCAATTGCCGTCCTAACAAAAACAACACCCCACTTTGAGCCATATTCATCTGCCGGTTGTTGCATAGTTACAGCA
>CAYQPP010000212.1:0-6512 GCA_964419235.1 uncultured Bacteroidales bacterium | reverse complement strand
AAATGAAAAGCGATAGATTACAAACAAAAAGCCTTGACGAAATGATTGATATGCATATCGGCGTTGAAGGAACCGAAAAACGAGATGCTTTTGAGGAAGAATTGCGCTTAGACATTTTAGGAAAGGCCATAAAGAAAATTAGAGAAGAAAAACATTTAACACAAGCACAATTAGGCGAACTGGTTGGCGTTAAGAAAGCTCAAATATCAAAGATTGAGAATAATTTGACAGATGCTAGATTTGAGACTATTTTGAAAGTGTTTAGAGCCTTAAATGCTAAGATAAATTTTAATGTAGAATTAGTGAACACAAATATATCGTTAGGGTAGAAAAAGGCGAACACAAAATGTATATACAAAATAGGCGAGGATGTGGTAAAATTTAAAGCTTGTAGCTCACTTTAAGTTTTATCAAAAATTTAAAGCTGATTGTTGCCTAATTGTTTATTATTCATATGCTTACCATTATAAAACAAACAGCAAAATTCGTAAATTAATCAGATTAAATAAAAAATAATAATGTTACAGATTGATAACGCTTTGATAAGCTTAGATATTTTTGAAAAGAAATTTGTTTGTGAGCTAAGCTCGTGTAAAGGCGAATGTTGCGTTGACGGCGATTCGGGCGCACCGCTTGACGATGATGAGACAAAAACGCTTGAAGATATTTACCCCATAGTTGAGAAGTATATGACACCTGAGGGCATAAGGGCGGTAAAAAAACTGGGTAAATGGGTTATTGATTCCGACGGCGATAAGGTAACGCCTTTGGTAAACAACGAGGAGTGTGCTTATACTTATAAAAATAGCGACGGAACTGTTTTTTGTGCCATCGAAAAAGCTTTTCTTGAAAAAGAGATAAAATTTCAAAAGCCGCTTTCGTGCCATTTATATCCTGTGCGCATTACAAAATATAACGATTTTGATGCCGTAAATTACGAAACAAACAAATTGTGTATTCCGGCAAGGATACTTGGTGAAAAGCTTGGTGTGCCCCTGTATAAGTTTATAAAAGGGCCGCTAATACGAAAATACGGCAAAAACTGGTACAAACAGTTGGAGGTTGCAGCAAAAGAGCTTGGTAAGGATAAATAGTGCTTGCAGGAAAATCCCAAAATCAGAAATATTACACTTCATAAAATTGGCGGTTTTCGCGCAAGCACCAAGTATCTTTTATGGTTTATTTTATCATTTTCCTTAGTTTCTCAAAAATTTTATCGGCACCTTTAATAAGCTCGTTGCGTATATCTTTAAAATACTTATTCGACACTTTGTCGGGGTGATTTATTTTCTGAATTAGCTTATTTCTTAGTTCAACAGCCTCTTCAACCAATTTTACGGCCTTCTCTTTTTTGGCAGGGTTATAAGCCATAAATGTGTTGCAATCGTCAATTATTTCATAAGTTAAATAGTTAACTTCATCTTTTATTTGTCGTATTTTAGCCATTACTGTATGTTTTAATTTTCAAATATAATATAAATTAAGATTTATACCCCGCAACTTGCGTTTGGGTCAATCTCAACTATTTTGGTTGCCGTCAAGTTTTTGTTTCTTTCGTCGATGGCCTTAATTACATTTTGAGCCATTTCGTCAAAAGTTGCCCCTAAAACTGTATCGGAGTTTGCTGCAACCGGAACGCCGGAGTCGCTGCCTTCGCGTATGCTTTGTACAATAGGTATTTGCGACAGCAGTTTAACATTCATTTTTTTTGCAAGGGCTTCGCATCCTCCTTTGCCAAAAATATAGTATTTGTTATTAGGCAGTTCGGCAGGAGTAAACCAAGCCATATTTTCAACAAGCCCTAAAACCGGAACGTTTATTTTTTCGCCTTTAAACATGTTTATTCCTTTAATGGCATCGGCTAAAGCCACATCTTGCGGGGTGCTGACAATTACAGCCCCTGTAACCGATACAGCTTGAACTAAGGTAAGGTGAATGTCGCTGGTGCCGGGAGGAAGGTCAATTAGCAGATAGTCTAATTCGCCCCAGTCGCCTTGCATTAAAAGCTGGTTTAGCGCATTGGTTGCCATTGGCCCGCGCCATACTAAAGCATCTTCGGGGTTTACAAAAAACCCTATCGACAGCATTTTTACGCCATACTTTTCAATTGGGGTAATTATTTCGGTGTTGCCTTGTTTGGTAATTTCGGGGCGGTTGTTTTCAACATTAAACATTTTAGGGAGCGATGGCCCAAAAATATCGGCATCGACCAAACCAACTTTGGCTCCGGTATTTGCCAAAGCAACCGATAGGTTCGACGCTACGGTTGATTTTCCCACACCGCCTTTGCCCGATGCTATGGCAATTATGTTTTTAACTTTTGCCAATGGCTTATGCTCCTCCTCTTCATTAAGCGTTACGGCTTTTATATTGCCTCTTATTTGAACTTCGCTGCCAAGCTCTTGCTCAATTGCAGCAACGCAGGCCTGTTTTAAATTTGCGATGTTTGTGGTGTTGCTTTTGCTTAATGCTAATGAAAAAGCTACTCTGTTTTCGTTAATCTCTAACTCCTGAACCATGCCCAAAGCAATAATATCTTTGCCTTTTTCAGGATGGTTTACTTTTCGTAAGGCATTAAATACCTGTTCTGATGTATATGACATAACTTATTTATTTAAAATTATAATGTGCAAAAGTAATGGTTTTAGTCTCTTTTTTATATTAAAAGCAATAAGTGTTTAAAAAAAAGTATTTTTTTATTAAGTTAGTAGCTGTAAATACAAAATATTATAGTTTTTGTTTTGCTGGTACGCAATATTTTTCTTTAAAATTTAAAGCAGGTTTGATATGTGTTGTAAAAAAATTATTTTGGTTGCCGCAATGTGTGTTTTGCAATATGCCTTAATAGGGCAAATTGTTGTTGAAAGTGCCGATATGCCCGCTCAGGGCGATACCGTGAGGATTAGCGTGGGCTTAAACACCAATATTGCCAATTATACCGAAACGGGTGAGGATTTTGTTTGGGACTTTTCTGCTCTTTCGGCTACGGCGCAAAATATTGATACGTTTGTAAGCGTTTCGTCAACGCCCCTTGCTTACCAGTTTTTTTTCAGCTTTAACTCAAATCTTGCCAACAGGTATTTAAGTAATGTGTCAATTCCCAATTATGAGCTGTCGGAGGTTTATAATTTTTATAAAAACACAAGCAGCATGTTTACCAATACCGGATATGCGGCAACCATTAACGGGTTGCCTTTGCCCATTAAGTTTGATAACGCCGATGTGTGGTACAAATTTCCGTTAGAATATGGCAATACCTATTCGTCGGCATCGAATTTTGAATACAGTATTCCAAACATGGGTTATTTAACGATAAAAAGGACACGCAAAAACACGGTTGACGGATGGGGGAAAATCACTACGCCTTTTGGCACATTTGATGTTTTGCGAATTAAATCGGAAGTTACGGAGTTTGACAGCACTTATATTGATTCAATTCAAACCGGATTGCCCCTAAATAGGATTTATACCGAGTATAAATGGTTGGCAAAAGGGCAAAAAGAGCCTGTTTTACAAATTACAGCCGATAATAGTGGAGGGATTGTTGTTAGTTACCGCGATTCGGCAAGGGTTATTGTCCCGCCGGTTACCGTAACCGAACACATGTTTGATAAAAATTCGCTGTCGGTACATCCAAATCCGGCAAGTTTTGAGGTGCAAATTGAATTTGAAATGAATAAGGCTGCTGCTATCGGCTATTCGTTGTTTGATATATTTGGCAGAGAAGTTTATACATCTATTGTTGACAATGCTGTTAGAGGGTTAAACCGTAAAACAATAAATTTAAGAAAATACGCTATCGAAAACGGTATGTACTTTTTGGTAATTAATGTTGGCAATAAACGCTATACAAAAAGGCTTATTGTAAAACGTTAAATGCAAAATTGCAATAGGCTCCCTTAAAAAAAAGGTTGATATATATATATTGTTTTTGTGCTATACTGTATTTAAAGAGAGGGGTATTAATTATCGAAATAAACCAAATAAACACATATAATTATACAATATAGATAATTATTTTGTATTTTTGTTGTGTGATTTACATATTAGATAAATTAAACGGAAAATTGGTTAAATCTGAGATTGTACCAATTCAAAGGAACGATATTCCTCTCAAGAAAGATGGGTGGAATTTTAATTGGAAACAATTATTTAATGAGGGAAATGGAAATATTTATATTTTAAGAACGCTAAATAGTCCAAGTCAAGTAGAGGGAGCTTTGTTACTTAAATATGAATTAGGCATGTTGATAATGGATGCCTTAGAATTAGCACCTTACAATATTGGGCAGAAAGATAAACGCTATGATTATGTAGCAGGTTGTTTGATAGCATTTGCATGCAGGGAAAGTTTTAAAATATCAGGAAATTATAAAGGATTTCTGACATTTGTATCTAAAACTAACTTGATAGAGTGGTATTCAAAGAAATATGGAGCAGAATTAGCACTTGGACAACGAATGTTTATTGATTGGGAAAATGGAGAAAGATTGATTGAGGAATATTTACAAAGAACAAATACAAATTAGTCATGGAAAGAGAAAGACAAGAATTACAGGATGGTAGGCTAATAAACAGAATGGATATTGGCACAAAAGGATTTGATGAATTTCAGACTATTTTATTGAAGAAATCAAATGAACGGTCAGGTAATCAAAAAAGAAAAATAGACTTATTGACACTTCGATATCAAATGGAAGATTATGTTGCATCTGACGAAACAAATGTTAAATCAGCAGGCGATTTTTTGAGGATTATCTTAAAATCATTGCATATTCAACAGAAAAAATTTGCAGAATATATAGGATTAAAACCATCTAATTTGAGTAAGTTAATGAGCGGAGAACGTAATATCAATTATGATTTAGCGTTGATTTTTGGTCGGTTGTTTAATCATAATCCGATGTTATGGATTGATATTCAAGCAAAAAATGAATTGCGTAGATTGAATAATGCAGAACAAGATAAATACACTAATTATTCATTAAACGACTTGATCAGAGAACATAAAAACGTAGTATAACACGATATAAGTCTAATGTTGCCAGTTAGTTGCACGAAAGTGTTTGCAAGCAATAAAACCTGCAAATTTAATCAAAAGAATTCCTTGAGGCTTTGCCTCGGGGTGCCATAGAGGGATAAAATAATGAAAATTTGATTTCCAGCTTTTTGGGTTGAAATAAAATTGGCGTAATACCCCTTGGCTTTGTTATTGAGATAGTCAATTTTAAGAAATTTCTTTATTTTTAAGTTGGAAAAAATTGCTAAATCTGCCTGACCGGCTGGGCAGGTTGTAACCGGAGAATTAAATAGTTACGTGCGAACCGGAAAGCAACATTTTCAAATACGCACTATACTTATATGTAGTGTTATAGGCTTTTTGGCAAACCGTTTATTTTAGTGCAAGCGTTAATCTACCAATACTTACAAATACTGTTTTATTAAAAACGCTTTTCTATTATTCTATTTTTTTTTGTAATATTGCTTAACGAAACGAACGATTTAACCAATACAATTAGGTGTTTACTATTTTTTACAAAAACTAACATTAACTTATGCGTTAACCTTAATTATTAAATTATGAAAAACTTAACATTGCAACTGGCAATTATTCTTTTTAGCATAAATGGTTTTAGCCAAAATAAAAACTTAAAAGATGACCCAAGAGCAACTCTTCATTTTTTTATTACCGATTTTGAAGGGAACAACTCGTACCTTAACTGTACCGATACTATTAACCCGTGGGTAATAGATACAATAAATGCCGAAAATATTTGGCAAATTGGCAAACCCAATAAAGTTTTTTTCGACAGCGCACATAATGTGCCAAATTGTATAGTAACCGATACCATTAAACCTTATCCTATTAACAACCACTCAACTTTTGAGTTCAATGTTAAAAAACCCATAGGGATGGAATATAGGGGCTGGAGCTCTGTTTCACTTTATTTTGATCATAAATATGATACCGACAGCCTTTATGATGGAGGCTATATTGATGTGTCGTACGATGGTGGTAATTCCTTTACAAATATTATATATGATAACATTAATGGAGTGGAATTAGTGCATTCATCAGGGTTTTATTCTATTTATGATACTATTGATGGTGGAATACCGGCATTTACAGGCAAGTCCGATGGATGGGCTTATACACAACTTGTAATAGCTTGGCCGTATGAGCACTGGGATAAGACAGATTCGATGATTATAAGGTTTAATTTTAAAAGCGATAGTGTTAATAACAACAAAGAAGGGTGGCTTATTGATAATATATATTTTTTATTAGAAGATAGAACCGGAATAGGTGTTAATGAAAATGGCGGAGATAATACCTTAACTTTTTATCCAAATCCGGTAAACGATTTATTAACAATAGAATTAAAAAACCACGAAATAAACTTGGTTAAAATTTTTTCGTTAACAGGGCAGCTATTATTGAGCAAAAAAATTAATTATGCCAACCCAACAATAAATACAGCTAATTTAACAGGCGGCATATACTTAATAAA
>CAYQPP010000211.1:4842-6576 GCA_964419235.1 uncultured Bacteroidales bacterium | reverse complement strand
AGGTATATTGGATATACATCGTACCCCCCGAATGAATTCGGGGGCTAATCTTATATGCTTTTTGCAAAAACATTCACGCCGACACTTTTCGAGCATCGCAAAAAAGTTAGAACCGATATCCTAAAGTTGCTATAAATTTGTGGCTGTTGTTCTCTAATGTAACCTTACTACTCTCATATTCATACATATAGTAATATTCGTTACCAACAACATACTGGTAAGAGGCATCAAAAAACAGGCTACCTGCATTTATGCCCAATCCGCCCGATAGCATAATTTTATATGCCTCGCTGTTGGGCTCCGAGCTTTTATACGGACTATCAAAAAAACCTGCACCCGCACGCAGGCTCAATATCCAAAGCCTTACTTCGGCTCCAAGCCTTGCGTTAAATGTGCCTTTATAGGTGTTATTTATATTACTGTTTTCTTCTTCAAAAAAATAGTCCGATGCACTCATATTCATTTTAGAGTAATCGGCATATTCAACCTCGCCCGAAATAATAGCAAGACGTCCCAATACTACGGCACTACTTAACATGTACCGTGCCGGCGAGGCAAACTCCCAGTTATAATATCCTACGGGCGATTTTCCGCTATTATCAAAAACGCCATCGGCATATTCAACAGTAGCATTTGCGTTTGTCCAGTAATCATATCTAAAATTATAGATAGTAGGCGTATGCACGGCCGCCCCAATCCTAACCAAATGTGTGATTTTTAGCAACACGCCAAACTTAAAGTTAAAGCCGTTGCCTTTAGCATACATATAATCGGTTGAGTTAAAGCTTTTAAGGGCAATATCATTAAACGGCGTTTCGTTGTGGTAAGTCGTCTGTTCATATCTAATATTCTGAAAACCAACCGTAGCCCCTATATATAAAAAATCGCGAAAATTACCGCTTATATTAAAATCATACTCGCCTGCATAGCCCGATGTTTTTATCTGGTGAGCTTGTTCTGCACCATAGTTTCTGTCAGGCTCGGGCAATTGGTAGTCATTAACATATTTGTTTGATAAAGTATCAAAATAGACAGCATCGGCAAGGTAGTAGGCATTATCGTTTTTATTTGAAATACCATTATTTAAAGCATCGGCCTGAAAATCGAGCAACGAGCTCTCATTATTATCGCCTTTTATTGAGATAGCCCTGTTGTAATCGTTCATGTGATTGTACGAAAAACCAAAATTTACCGATTTCCAACCTGAGCTATTTGCCGTTGGAGTGGCTACCACAAACCCCAAATTTGCCAATTGAAAACTAAACTCGTTTGCCTGTTTTTTTGTCCCGTTAAACTCCGACGTTGTGTTATGGCTTGCCCATGCGGTAGATACGCCAACCTCGCTTTTGCGATATAGCCCTATTCCTGCCGGATTGGTTGCCATTGTAGAAAAATCGGCACCTAATGCGCTAAATGCTCCTCCCATTGCACTATACCGCGCAGTACCCGATGGCAAAAACTGTGAGAATTTTAATGCATCAGACTCATTTTGGGCGGTAGCAAAAAATACAACCATTACAAATAAAAATGTATTATAGAATCTCTTTTTCATAATTTGTGGTTTTAAAAATCAAATTATCTACGGTGCCCCGAAGTTGATGAACCCGATGAGCTCCTGCTGCCTGACGAACCTGATGATGAGCTTCTGCTCCCTGAAGATATCGAAGAACCCGAGCTCCGTGGTGCCGAATAAGATGAATGGCTTGATGAGCTGCTACTATGCGAAGATGATGA
>CAYQPP010000211.1:0-4742 GCA_964419235.1 uncultured Bacteroidales bacterium | reverse complement strand
CGCGAAGATGATGAACTGCTTCGTGTGGGGGTTGAATAACTTGAGCGCGAAGATGATGAACTACTTCGTGCGGGGGTTGAATAACTCGACCTTGATGAATTTCCTGACGATGTACTCCTTCTATATGAACTGCCTGTTGAGCTGTTGTTATACGAACGAACGCCAGTGTTTGAGCTTCGCGGTTTGGTGTATGATGATTGGTTTGTATTAGAAACCCTAGTTTGACTTACTGAACCCGACCTGTTACTTGAGTTATAACTCGACCTGTTTGATGCCGAGCGTGTTCTTGTGTAGCTTGGCGTATATCCGCTGCGACTGCTTGATGCAGGTACGCTTTTTGATACTTTGCTACGTGTACGTGTATATGTAGGAACACGCGTAACTTCGGTTGAAATATCAAAATTACCGCCAACCCCTGAGCTTTTATCGGCTCTGCCAAACGAAGTTGCTGCCCTTGCCGCTTTAGGATTTTTGGTTTTTACTCTCGATGTTGTATTTGCTCCTGTTAATGAGACCGTTCCTCCTCCAATTTTTTGTGATGAAGAACCTGATAATGAATTTTGCGCCTCTTTTAAATCAACCTGTGAACCTCCTGCTGTTTTTTTTAAAGAACCTGATAATGACATTTGTTGCTTGCTTAATGCAACCGATGAACCTCCGGCTGTTTTAACCGATGAACCTGTTAACGAATTCTGTGCCTCTTTCAAATTAACCGATGAACCGTCACTAACCGAAGAACCACCCGATAAAGCTTGCTCTTCTTTTAAATCTGCTGATACCCCATTCGACAAATCCCCTGAGTTGTTCATTGTACCACCACCCGAATCAGAAGACGGGCTACCTGTAGAAGCCGAATAGCGTGGGCCGTATTCATAACCTCTGTCGTCACCCGGGTATATAGGATTTGAAGGATAATAATCGCAATAATTACAACAACCATAGTAAGGAGGAAAATATCCGTAATAGGGAGGATAGTACCCATAATATGGGTATCCCCAAGGATAATACCATGAATACCATGGGTTATACCAATACCACGGGTTATACCAAGAATTATACCCATAGCCTCCGTAGCCAAAACCAAAGCCTAAGCCAAAACCTATACCCCACCCCATATTTATGCTCATGTTCCAATTGGGTTCATCTTCTGAATAATAATTACCTGAATAATCATCATCTTGAAATTTCTCTAAACGGTCGGCATATTCGTAATCGTTATAATCGCTTAAAAAAAACTCCTCCGATACCGAATCATTAAGGGTGGTGTCAACTACTGCATTTTTTCTCATTTCAGCAATCTCTGCCTCTTTTTTTGCCTGTTTTCTTGCCTCTCTTTTAGAATTGTAGTAAATATCATCAACATAAGCCGATTTTGTAGAGCTACAAGATGAAATAATAAAAGAGCCAATGATTAGGACTGTTAGTATGTGTAGTTGTTTTTTCATAATAGGTATATTTTTAAAGTTTTTTATTAAAAATATTATCATTTATTTTGCAAAGAAAATATTACACTAAACAATAAAACAAAATCTATACCAAAAATTAATTATGGGAAAGTTTTTAACAACACGCAAAGAGAATTATTCGCAATGGTATAACGAACTGGTTATAAAAGCCGATTTGGCTGAGAACTCGGCCGTGCGCGGTAGTATGGTTATTAAGCCCTATGGTTTTGCCATATGGGAAAAAATGAGGGATACTTTAGATGCCATGTTTAAAGATACCGGACATGTTAATGCATATTTCCCACTATTTATACCAAAATCGTTTTTCAGTAAAGAGGCTGCCCATGTTGAGGGCTTTGCCAAAGAGTGTGCAGTTGTAACACATTACAGGTTAAGAAACAAAGCCGATGGAAAAGGTATTGAAGTTGACCCCGACGCAAAACTCGAAGAGGAGTTGATTGTGCGCCCCACCTCTGAAACAATTATTTGGCACACCTATAAAAACTGGATACAATCGTACCGCGATTTGCCTATACTTTGCAACCAATGGGCCAACGTTGTTCGTTGGGAGATGCGCACACGCCTGTTTTTGCGCACAGCCGAATTTTTATGGCAAGAGGGGCATACTGCACACGCTACCAAACAAGAGGCTCTTGACGAAACCGTTCAGATGATAAACGTATATGGGGAGTTTGCCGAAAAATTTATGGCAATGCCGGTTATTAAAGGCCATAAAACTGAAAACGAACGTTTTGCAGGGGCTTTAGACACATATACTATTGAAGCACTAATGCAAGACGGAAAAGCATTGCAATCGGGCACATCACACTTTTTGGGGCAAAATTTTGCCAAGGCATTCGATGTTAAATTCTCGAACAAAGAGGGGAAACTCGACCATGTTTGGGCTACATCGTGGGGAGTAAGCACTCGCTTAATTGGTGCACTTATAATGGCACACTCTGACGATAATGGATTGGTATTACCCCCAAAGCTTGCACCTTTTCAAGTGGTTATTGTACCTATCTATAAAGGCGACGAACAATACAAAACTGTAGTTGATGCCGGCAACAAAATAATGCAGGAGCTTAAAGATATTGGCATTTCGGTAAAATTTGACGACCGCGACACACACAAGCCGGGCTGGAAATTTGCCGAATATGAACTAAAAGGCGTACCGGTAAGATTAGCGCTGGGCGCTCGCGATTTGGCAAACAGCACCATTGAGGTTGCACGCCGCGACACGCTCGAAAAAAACACATACCCGCAAGAGGGAATTGCTCAGGTTATAAAAAAACTGCTTGACGATATTCAAGATAATATTTACAAAAAAGCGCTTAATTATCGCGACGAGCATACCTATACAGCCAATACATACGACGAATTTAAAGATATTATTAACAACAAAGGCGGATTTGTTTATGCCCATTGGGATGGTACTGCCGAAACCGAGCTCAAAATAAAAGATGAAACCAAGGCAACTATCCGTTGCATTCCGGTTGATAACAAACTTGAAGATGGTATTTGTATATATTCAGGAAAACCATCGAAACAGAAGGTGCTTTTTGCTAAGGCGTATTAAAGTTACGGGTTGCAGATTGCAGGTTGCAAAATTCAACCATAATAGGTTATAAGCCTACCCTTGATTGTTACGCCCAAAAAGCCGAACTCATCCTTTATCCATTGTAGTGTTTTATTATGATAAATAAATACATGGGTACGGTCGTTTTTATAATACCATTTATGAAAATCTATTGTATCGTCATAAATATCGGTCATGCAATAAAGTTTACCGCCTTTTTGTAACAATCTTTTCAATAGCCCGAACTCCTTTTTTGGGTTATTGAAATGCTCAATAACCTCGCAGCAGGCTATATAATCATATTTATGCTCTAACAATTTTGGGTAATTATGAAAAAACGGATCGTACTGTACAATGTTATACGCATTGTCGTTTAATATTTTTGAGATAACAGGGGCCGTGCCTGCACCAAAATCGAGCCCTTTATGGTTTTTTGTGTAATCGCACATTATAGCCGTAGGTATCGGCGAAACAAATTTTTGGTAACCGGCATCTTCAACATCGTTGTTGTGCTCATTATAGCGCTTCATCTCGGCTTCGCCACTCAGCCTTAATTTTGCATCAACAAAAATACCTTGACAGTTATTGCACCTGTGGTAAAGACGCTGTTTATACCGGTAAAAAACCGTACTTGCACCATTGCATAGCGGGCAATTGTTTGGCATGTTTTGCGATTTTAATGAATTGTGCATACTGCAATTTTAGTATTTGGGATTACATAAAGTTATTGATTAAAGATAATGAATTAATAGAAATGCCCTACATATTGTTTTTTTTGCTTTCTTTGATATACTAATTTAAAACTGATGCAATGAACGACGAAAAAATTGACAACACAACTTTAATATTAAATACATTAAAGGAGAAAGCAGTTATAAAACAAGAGGTTTACCAAACAACCTTAGATGCTTTTAACACCACAAAAAAAGTTATTAAATACTTAATAAACAATTATAAAAGCCAGTTAAAAGGCGAAATGCAAAAAATATCGTTAGAATATACCGACAAGGGGTTGTTTGAGGCCGAGATGCGTGTGGCCGGCGATTTATTGGTATTTAACATGCACAGCAATGTATTTGAATTTCCAAAGGAGCATTGGGTTTGGAATAACGAGTATGTAAAACAAAATGTGAATAACAGCTATTGCGGGATAATAAATATCTATAATTTTCTGTCGGACTCATTCAAATACAAACGCATGAACGATTACGGCTTTATTGTTGCCCGTATTTTCGTAAACCGCGAGGGGCACTATTTTGTCGAGGGCAACCAAGATTTTGGATCGATAAACGATGATTTTGGTGTTAATAAGCTTGATATTGCCATTTTGCGCGAGATAATCCAATATATCATCATCCACTCGCTTGAAGTTGATTTGCTGGTGCCACCGATGAAAGATATACAGATTGCCACGGTTGCCCAAATGCTCGACAAAATAAATACATCGCGTATAAAAACCGGAAAGCCCATGGGATTTCAATCAAATGCCAATAATTCGGCAAAATAGGTTTATGCAGTATTAGGCAACGGTACTACTACCATAGGAACTCATAGCGCTCGCTATGAGAAAAATATTTAAACGAAGCAGGCACTTCGTTGTCCTTTGAGAAGTGTCGGCGTGAATGTTTTTGCAAAAAGCATATATGTTTATTGTCTTGTATTCAATTAATTAACAAATTCACACCGACACTCTAAACTAATTGAGCAAGTATGTTTGT
>CAYQPP010000210.1:0-6644 GCA_964419235.1 uncultured Bacteroidales bacterium | reverse complement strand
ATTAAATACAGGGCGTTGCCCTGTACTAATGCTTTAAAGGCTTTCAGCCTCAAATTTTCAAACTTGAGGCAAACAAGCAGATAAGCATATTATTTTATATTATCTCCTATCGGGTTTTGGCAACAATGCTTTACGCGAAAGTTTTAATTTTCCGGTTTTATCAACGTCAATTAATTTAACCTCAACAATATCACCCTCTTTTAAAACATCCTCTACTTTTGCTATGCGACGCCACTCAATTTCCGATATATGCAGCAGCCCGTCTTTTCCGGGAAGTATTTCAATAAAAGCACCAAAAGCCACAATAGACTTAACCTTGCCTTTGTAAATTTCACCTACCTCAGGTACTGCAATAATACCTTTAATACGTGCCAAGGCTGCTTCAATATTGTCTTTATTGTTTGCAACAACTTCAACTTTTCCTACATTATCAACCTCTTCAATAATAATAGTTGTTTCTGTTGATGCCTGTATCTCCTGAATAATTTTTCCTCCGGGACCAATTAGCGAGCCAATAGTATCTTTCGGGATAGTTAATTTAACTACTCTTGGAGCGTATGGCTTAAGCTCTGGCCTTGGGGCTTCGAGTGTTTTCGATATCTCATCTAAAATATGCAAACGACCGGTTTTTGCCTGCTCAAGTGCTTCGGCCAAAACTTCATAAGGTAGTCCGTCAACTTTAATGTCCATTTGTGTGGCGGTAATCCCGTCGCGCGTGCCTGTAACTTTAAAGTCCATATCACCTAAGTGGTCTTCATCGCCAAGTATATCACTTAAAACAGCATATTTATCATCTTTGGTAATTAACCCCATGGCAATGCCGGTTACAGGTTTTTTAATTTGGATACCTGCATCCATAAGTGCCAAAGTACCTGCACAAACAGTAGCCATTGACGACGATCCGTTTGATTCCAGAATATCAGAAACTATACGTATTGAATATGGATTTTCGTCGCCTTGCGGAAGCATATTTTTTAGTGCGCGGTGCGCAAGGTTTCCGTGTCCAATCTCGCGACGTCCTGTTCCTCGCTGCGGCCTTGCATCGCCGGTTGAAAATGGCGGAAAGTTATAATGCAGCAAAAAGTTGTCTTTGCCTTGGCGAAGAACCTCGTCAATTAATTTATTATCGAGCTTGGTGCCTAAGGTAACCGTAGTTAGCGATTGAGTTTCGCCGCGGGTAAAAATTGCCGAGCCGTGAGCCGAAGGCAGATAATCAACCTCACTCCATATTGGGCGTATCTCGTCGGTTTTCCTTCCGTCTAAACGTATCCTCTTATCTAATACTAAATTGCGTACTGCCTCTTTTTCAACATCGTGGTAATATTTTCCTACCAATGCCATGTCCAACTCAGCCAACTCCTCTTCGGAGTACTGCTCCAAAAACTCTTCTTTAACAGCTCCAAAATCGTCAGACCTTTGATGTTTGTTAGCATTACATTTTGCTGCAACGGCATAAGCTTTATCGTATGTCTCTTTCCAGATTTTCTCTTTCAGCTCTTCGTCTTTATTCTCATGGCTGTATTCGCGTTTTTCGGTACTTCCTACTTCTTTAGCCATTTCAATCTGCACTTCGCACTGTTTTTTAATTGTTTCGTGTGCAATTTTTATGGCATCAAGCATTTCGGCTTCCGAAACCTCTTTCATCTCACCCTCAACCATTAAAATATTTTCGATGGTAGCGGCAACCATAATATCTATATCTGCCTCCTCAAGTTCGGCAGAGCTTGGGTTAACTTTAAATTCGCCGTTAACTCGCCCAATACGGCATTCCGATATTGGTCCGTTAAACGGGATATCAGAAACTGCAAGTGCTGCTGATGCTGCCAAACCGGCGAGTGCATCGGGCATAGTGTCTTTTGTCCCCGATATTAGTGTTACGTTTACGAATGTGTCTGCATGATAATCGTCAGGAAAAAGTGGTCGCAATGCCCTGTCAATTAAGCGCGAAACTAAAATCTCAGAATCGTTTGGCCTTCCCTCGCGGCGTAAAAAACCACCCGGGAATCGCCCTGCTGCGGCATAATTCTCTTTATAATCTACCGATAGCGGCATAAAATCCACATCGGCTTTTGCCTCTTTGGCTGATACTACTGTTGCCAACAGCATAGTGTCGCCTTGTTTTACAACTACTGAACCGTCTGCCTGCTTGGCAAGTTTTCCAGTTTCAATTTCAATAATCCGGCCATCGCCAAGATCAATACTTTTGTTTACAATTTTCATCTGTTTGTTTTCTTTCCGGCTTGCCGATCTCTTTCATTATTTTGTTAAGCAAGCCTAATAATTTATACTATTTTATCTTTGCCACAAACTTACGTGTTTTTATTATATCACACAACCTTTTGAATGAATCAAAAAAATCATAAATTTGAATATTGTAAAAAAATAACTACCTCGCTGTAAGCAGACGAAGTATAAATTTTTTATGAAATATTATGTTTCGCAATAAGCAACAGGTTACAAATTTATAAACATATGAAAACTATTATTACGCTACTATTATCATTTGCAATTACCATTTCAATATTTTCACAAACCAATTATGCGCTTTATTCGCTTGAGCATACTTACCCTGTTTGCCTCGCCAATGACAGCAATAGCTTTTTTGGAGTGCATTGGAATGAAAATACAGCTCAAATAAATGCTTACGATTTTGCTACCGGCAAGGTAATAAAAGAGTTTAAAACTGATTTACCCCAAGAACCGATAAAATTAATGTTTCAGCACCCTAAAAAAGATTTGCTCTATTTAATTACCGAAAAAAAGATTGATGAAACAAGAACCCGTTACATTGATGCTGTTTATAGCTTTAATACTAAACGCAACAAATTAGTACTACTCCGTAAAGTTTATCACAATTACAAAGTGCCCAATAAAATTGGTATTGTTGATAATAATTTGGTTTTAACAACCCTTCAGGAGCCAACATGGCTGTTCAACCTTAAAACAAATCAATTCAACCTGTTAAACCCAAACACACATTACCAACTTTTAAGCATCGCCCCCGAGCAAAAAGGGTATTTAATGCTAAATATAAAAAAAATTAAAGACGGTGGAGTGCCTGTTTATTTTATGAACGGCAAAAACGAGTATTCAAACGTAATTGGTTATGTAAAACAACATGTAACAATTCAATCGGATAAAAGGAGTTTGCAAATACCAACCATTGCCTTAACAGATAGTACTTATGGCTGGATTATAAAAGCGATACGGTATAACTGCTTCCCAATCTATAATTTTCAGATTACGATGCACCCATATTGGCTAAAGCAGACGTACTCGCTTGGCAAAGCCTTTACTTTATCAGGAATTTTATTGGTAAACAAAACATATATGATTACACGGTCAACCAATAGTATTTTGGTTTATAATTACTCCGAACCATTTAATACCACCCCTGAAAATTTTTCCGCTGAGGATATTGCAAATTTAGAGGAGTACCTTAAAGAGAGGAATAGTTACGATAGGGAGTTGATAACTTCGGAGGCGTTAAAACAGGTTTTTAATGCGCTGTTTTTTAAAATTTACTCAAAAAACAAGTTGATTCATATTGCTATTGAGTATCATGGCAACTATACTGAATTAAAAGATTACACACAATTAACCCACCTTTTGCAAACAGGGTTTAATTTGTCTGATGAAACAGATGCAAAAACATTTCAAAAGGCACTTGACGTTTTGTACCCACCCGATGTTTTCAATAAAAAATACATAAATAATTATAAATCAGACAAAAGTTGGGTGTTTGTCCGCGGAGAGGCATTTGGCAATAAATACGGGATAATTGTAGGGTTAAACAACGCTAATGAGATAATTAACATAGGGTATAAATCGTCATTATAAGCAAAAAAAAGGGCTGAATTAACAGCCCCGTTTTTTTTATTTTCTTAAGTTAAGTGCTTTAATAAGCGCACGGTACTTTTCAATATCTTTTTCTTTAAGATAATCTAATAAGCTTCGTCTTTTACCAACTAATTTCAACAACGACCTTTGCGTGCTAAAATCTTTCTTGTTATTTTTAAGGTGCTCGGTCAAATGTGCAATCCTATAGCTAAATAATGCTATCTGCCCTTCGGTTGAACCTGTATCGGTTGCCGATTTTCCAAACTTCTCAAAAAACTCCTGTTTTTTCTCTTTTGTTAAGTACATAACCGTTTTGTCATTTAATTTTTAACAATATAAGTATATCCTCTAATTTTTAGAATCGCAAAGGTAAATAATTCATTTAAAGCTGCAAGCTGTTTTCTGAATAAAATTTTTGTAACTTTATTGCAAAAATTGCTACTAATTAAAAATATGCAAAAAAAAACATTTCTAATTTTGTAGAGTTTTCTTGCTGACACTATTAATAACAAAAAACCAAAACAAATGAAAAATTTTTATTATTTATTTCTATTTGCAGGCATTGCGGCATGTACGCCCAAGCCTGAAAAAATTAACTATCCTATGACAAAAAAAGTGGATACCGTTGATGTGTATTTCGGGCATGAAGTTGCCGACCCCTACCGTTGGTTAGAGGACGACCGGAGCGACGAAACAGCCGAGTGGGTAAAAGCCCAAAATGAGGTAACACAAAACTACCTGACAAAAATTCCATACAGGGAACAAGTTGAGGCACGGCTGACCAAATTGTGGGATTACCCAAAAATTTCGGCACCGTTTAAAGAAGGCGGCAACTTTTATGTATTTAAAAACAACGGGTTGCAAAACCAAAGCGTTGCCTACATAATGGACTCGCTAAATGGCAATGAGCGCATAATACTTGATCCAAACAAACTGTCGGATGACGGAACGGTGTCATTGTCAAACTTTACACCTTCAAAAGACGGGAAATATATTGCATACGGCGTTTCGCGCGGCGGATCTGACTGGCGCGAATTTTACGTTAAAGATATTGAAACAGGCAACGACTTAGACGACCATATACTTTGGGCAAAGTTTTCCGGAATATCATGGTTTAAAGACGGTTTTTTTTACACACGTTACCCCGAACCAAAAGAGGGCGATGCACTTAAAGGCGTTAACGAAAACAGCAAAGTGTATTTTCATAAAGTGGGCACAGCGCAAAACGACGACCACTTGGTTTATGAAGATACCGAGCACCCACAATGTAGTTTTGGAGCATATACCACCGATGATAAAAAGTATTTGATAATATCGGTAACCGAATCAACATCGGGCAACGCATTTTATATTAAAGATATTGAAAAGTGTGGCGATGTGGTTAAAATTGTTGAAAACTTTGATAACGATTTCTCGGTAATTGACCATATTGACGGTAAACTTTTGGTAATGACAAACTACAATGCACCAAAATACAAGGTTATCGAGATAGATATAAATGACTTTGCCCCCGAAAAATGGGTCGATTTTATCCCTGAAAAAGAGGGGGTACTTCAATCGGTATCACTTGTAGGCGGAAAAGTGATTACCAAATACCTAAAAGATGCCCACAGCCATGTTGAGATTTTTGACATGCAAGGCAAATATGAGTATGATTTGGAACTGCCTGTTTTAGGAACAGTTAGCGGGTTTGGCGGCGAAAAAGAAGACACCTATACTTTTTATACGTTAACATCATTTACCACTCCGGCAACCGTTTACAAATATGATATTGCAAACAATATATCAGAAAAATACCAAGAGTCGGAAATTGATTTTAACCCCAACGAGTACGAAACAAAACAGGTTTTCTACGAAAGTAAAGACGGCACAAAAATACCTATGTTTATTGTACATAAAAAAGGTGTTGAGCAAAATGGCAAAAATCCCGTGTTACTTTATGGTTACGGCGGTTTTAATATAAGCTTAACGCCAAGCTTTAGCATTAGCCGTTTAATATGGTTAGAGCAAGGCGGCGTTTATGCTTTGATGAACCTACGCGGAGGCGGCGAATATGGCGAAGAGTGGCATAAGGCAGGAACGCTTATGCAAAAACAAAATGTTTTTGACGACTGTATTGCTGCGGCAGAATACCTGATAAATGAAAACTACACCTCGAAAGGCAAAATTGCATTATTGGGCGGCTCAAACGGCGGACTGCTTGTGGGTGCTGTGGTTAACCAACGCCCCGACCTGTTTGGTGCGGCAATACCTGCAGTTGGCGTAATGGATATGTTGCGCTATCATAAATTTACTATCGGTAGATATTGGGCCACCGACTATGGAACAAGCGAAGACAGCGAAGAGATGTTTAAATACCTTGTTAAATACTCGCCTGTACATTCGGTTAAAGATAATGTCGAATATCCTGCTATTTTGGTTACCACCGGCGACCACGACGACCGAGTAGTACCCGCACACTCGTTTAAATATATTGCAACTTTGCAAGATAAATACAAAGGCAACAACCCCGTATTAATCAGAATTGAAACCCAAGCAGGGCACGGCGCAGGAAAACCTACGGCAAAAATTATTGAGGAGTATAGCGACATGTATTCGTTTATGTTTTATAACACGGGGCTAACACCAAAATATTAGCACAACTTGCAACATTTACCTAATTATATTTGGTGCTTGATAAAAAAACCGCCTTTTAATTGGCGGTTTTTTTTATTAGTATTTTAAAATAAAAAACTAAATTATACTTTTGGCGTATAATACAATTTACAAAAATATATACATATGAAAAAGATTACATTATTATT
>CAYQPP010000209.1:0-6689 GCA_964419235.1 uncultured Bacteroidales bacterium | reverse complement strand
AATAAATTTTTAATTATACACGTATGAAACAGATATTTATTATTACAGCAATATTTTTATTATCGACAAAACTATTTTCGCAAGATGTTAAAAAAATACAGAAAGCATTTGAAACCAGTTATACATTAGAGAAAGAGAACAAGCTTGAAGAATCGATTGCGGTACTGAAAAATGTATATTTTGCCGACTCATACGAAATAAACCTAAGGCTCGGTTGGCTAAACTATAAAAAAGGCTATTTGGCAGAATCGGAAAAATACTATTTAAACGCCACCAAATTATTGGCATACTCTGAAGAGGCAAAATTTGGGTTGATACTACCAAAATCTGCAAACGCCAAATGGAATGATGTTATTGATATTTATAAACAGATTTTAACCATTTCGCCAAACAATACCACAGCCAACTACCGTTTAGGCTTAATATATTATAACAGAAAAGAGTTTAGCAATGCATACACCCTTTTTGAGAAAGTTGTAAACCTTTACCCTTTCGATTTTGACGGGTTATTGATGTATGCATGGTCGGCACTACAACTCGGCAAATCAAAAGAGGCGAAAATTTTATTCAACAAAACCCTTATGAACCACCCAAATAATGCATCGGCATTAGAAGGCTTGGCTATTTTAAACAAATAGTTAAAATTAACCTCAAATCTGCAAAGCTTGTCCCGTATTTTCGGGGTTACGGTGTAAGCTATTGATTAAAAGATATGTTTTAGTCAAATATCGTGATGTATTAACAATTGTACATTAGATTAGCACCCAAATTTATTTAGATGTATTAACAATTGTACATTAGATTAGCACCCAAATTTATTTGGATGTATTAACAATTGTACATTAGATTAGCACCCAAATTTATTTGGGTGTATAAGACAATTACAAAACATCCCAAATTATCAATAAGTTTGCTTTGCAAACTTATTGATAATTTGGGATACATGAGTAGATTACACCACAATACACCAAGCTAAAGCATGGTGTTATTCTCATAATATCACAATATTTGACTAAAGCATATTAAAAGATATTTATATTAATTAAATAAGAGCCTAAAAAAAGGGCTCACACCGTAACTATCAAGTATTTAACCTTTACAGTTGCGGAATTAAGAGTTAACTAAAAAAAACCACAACTACACAATACATATTAAATATTTGAATATCGGTTTGTTTTGTGTTTTCCAAAAAACCCTAATAAAATTTTTGCATATTTGTAAAAACAATCACAACAATGAAAAAACTCGCACTCTATTGGCAAATATTAATTGCATTTGTATTGGCAATTATTTTCGGCATACTGTTTAAAGAATATGTACAGTATGTAGCATGGATGGGCACCCTTTTCCTTAAAGGGTTAAAAATGGTGATTATACCATTAATAATAAGCTCGATAGTATCGGGGGTAGCCAATATTGGCAATGCAAACAATTTAGGCAGGCTGGGTTTTAAAACCTTTGCTTACTATATATCAACAAGCACGCTTGCCCTGCTAACCGGACTGTTTTTTGTAAACCTGTTTAAACCCGGCGTTGGCGCCGATATGGGTTTTGTCGAAAAAGTAAAAGGGCTTTCAAAAGCAAAAGAGTCATTTGGCGACACGCTGCTTAATATTGTGCCCGAAAATATTTTTCAGGCAATGGCCGATAACAAAATGCTGTCGATAATATTTTTTGCCATATTAATCGGTTTTTTTATTACCCGCGCAGCAACAAAGCACAAAGTTATTTTAACCGACCTTTTTAACTCCTTTTTTGATGTGATGATGAAAATAACACTTTTCATTATCAAATTTACCCCTTTCGGGATATTTGGCATTGTTGCCGAACAGGTTGCCCACCAAAACAATTTGGTCGAACTGCTATCGCGGTTGGGGCTATATATGGGGGTAGTAATGATGGCGCTTGCTTTTCACTCGGTTATTATTTTGCCGCTTATCCTCAAAATTGTTGGAAAAGCAAACCCTATAAAGCAGTTTAAAGCAATGCGCACGCCTTTAATTACTGCATTTTCAACCTCGTCTAGCAATGCCACCCTGCCATTGACAATGGATGCCGTTGAAAACAAATCGGGGGTTTCAAACTCAATAACAAGTTTTACATTGCCCCTTGGCGCAACCGTAAACATGGATGGCACAGCCCTTTACGAATTGGTTGCGGCAATGTTTATTGCACAGGCATATGGTATCGACATGTCGGTTACTCAACAAATAATAATTGTTATTACGGGTTTATTGGCATCAATTGGCGCCGCCGGCATCCCCATGGCAGGCTTGGTAATGATATCGGTAATTCTTTCGGCAGTTGGGCTTCCGCTTGAAGGCATTGGGCTTATTTTGGCCGTTGACAGAATTCTGGATATGTTCCGCACAGCCGTAAATGTTTGGAGCGACAGCTGCGGGGCTGTTATTATCGCCAAAAGCGAAGGCGAAAAGCTAAAGGTTGAATAAGCCATTATTTGTCAAATCACCGCAAGTCAACCATAACGATTTAAAAATCAAACTTTAACAAAGAAATCATCTTTAAAATTAACAAGGTATAATTTTTCGACCGGACGTGTAAAAGCCGTGTAAAGCCACCGTAAATACTCAACATCCATCATTTTATCGGTAAGCCAGCCTTGGTCAATAAAAACGGCTTTCCATTGCCCGCCTTGGGCTTTGTGGCAAGTAATGGCATAGCTGAACTTTACTTGAAGAGCATTAAAAAAAGGATTCTCTTTTACAGCCTTTATTTTTGCCCGCTTAGTGTTTAAATTTGCATAATCTTCCATAACCGTATAAAAAAACTTATTGTTCTGCTCTTGCGAAAGCGATGCCGTTTCCGATGTCAGCGTATCAAGCATAATATTAACATCGAGCTCCAACTCGGGATAGTCCATAAACTTAACCGACACATTGGCAAACCTAAAGCCATACAGCTCTTTATACTTCCCTATTCGGGTAATTTCAACAATATCGCCGTTGGCAATAAAATCGGTGGTTTTTTTGTCATCTTCCGACAGCCAATAGTAATTGTTTTTAACCACCATTAAATAATCGCCCACCGAAAGCTCCTCCTCGCGCCATAAAATCGACCGCCTGATACCCTCGTTATAGCGGTTTGCGCGCTTATTCGACCTACAAATAACCAATGTGTTGTCTGAGCCGAATTTGCCGTAACAACTGTCAATCTCCTCAATTAAATCGGCTCCCGAAAGGCGGGTTACGTCTTTAAACTCATCTAATTCAAATTCGGGGTAGCCGCCCGTGTTGTCGGCTATTTGCTGCCGCAATAATGTGGCATTGTGCAAAATACCAGACAACTCCGATTGCCTTACAACCTGCGTAAGCTCCAACTCTTTAAGCTCAAAACCCATCACATCAATAACATCGGGGTTTAGCGCAGGGCTTACCGTAAGTCCTACAGGAGGCAACTGCGCAGTATCGCCCACCAAAATCAATTTACAATTTTCGCCGCTGTAAACATACTCCATAAGGTCGTCTAACACCTTGCCGCTTCCAAAAATAGAGTTCTCAAACGATGCATTCGAAATCATTGACGATTCATCAACAATAAATAGCGTATTGTGGTGTAGGTTTTTATCGAGCACAAACTCGCCTATACCGTCTTTTTGCGTTTTTTGTCTATATATTTTTTTATGGATAGTTGACGCCGCCTTATCGGAATATACCGACAAAACTTTTGCCGCCCTGCCTGTAGGTGCCAACAAAACAGATTTTAAACGCAAAGCCGGCAAGCTTTTTACCAAAGCACTGATTACCGATGTTTTTCCGGTTCCGGCATACCCTTTTACCATAAAAACCTTATCCTGAGCCTGCTTGTCGTCATTAAGTTCCAAAATAAATTCCGCCAATTGGCTGATAAGCATTTTTTGATCGCCGGTTGGGTTATGCCCTAATTTTGTCGTCAATATCTCAATTACATGCTTTGTAACCATAATATATAATTCTCCCTCAAAAATCGTAATAGATTTAAAAAAACACCTATCAATTCATGATTTTACCCATTCGTAACGAAAAACCTATAAATTAATCAGGCTAAACTAAAATATTTTTTAAATTTGCATCCAAACTTATTAAATAGTTATCTCATTTTTATGGAATTTTGTATAAAAGTAAATCATAAATGAGAATTATTGCGTATTATTGATTTTTATGATAAAAAATTAATAAACAACTTACTAAATTTCAAACAGATAAAACCGACAATGTCGGAGATAATAATTGAGGCACGCACAGCCTGTACCGAACTTGATTCGGGAAATATAGCTGTAACTGTTTACCAAACAACAAACTATAAAAACATAAACAGATGAAAAAAGGTATTATTCAAATTTTTTTAGTGGTTTTAATCGTGATTTTAAGTGTTGTATTAGTTAAGTCGATTTTAGAACCTATTCAATTCAAAAAAGAGCAAAAACACCGATACGGCATTGTTGTTCAGAATTTAAAAGATATCCGTACTGCCCAGTTAGCATATAAAGATGTTTACGGCATGTTTACCGGAAGTTTAGATACACTTACAAATTTTGTTAAAACAGACTCTCTTCAGCTTATTTATAAAAAAGGTGAGATACCCGAAGATTTATTAGGGCAGATTACTGAGCGTGAAGCTATTGATAAAGGCATGATTATTCGTGACACAATTCGCATAGCAGTACTCGACTCGTTGTTTGGCAAAGAGTATCCTATTGACTCACTCCGATATATCCCTTTTTCAGGTGGAAAAGAGTATAGAATGGCGCAAGGTGAAGTTATTACCGGTTCAAAACTTAAGGTAAAAGTATTTGAAGCAAAAGCTCCCAGCAAATATATTTTAAAAGGCCTTGACGAACAAGCAATCATTAATCTTAACGACGGTTGGGAATATCAAGGGTTAAAAGTAGGCTCATTAGAAGAAGCCAACAATGCCGCAGGTAATTGGGAGTAAAAAATTACAAGTTGCAGCTTATAAGTTAAAAATATAATATTTTGATTGAACAGTTTAAATTTATCGACAAATCGTTTGATTCAGAACATATTAACAATTATCATTTATCCCTTCAGGTTTACTTGAAGGGATTTTCTTTTTGCCTGTTAGATAGAGAACGCAATAAATTTATAGCCTTGGGGAATTACTATTTCGATAAAATTACCTCATATAATATTTTGCTTAGCGAGATTGAAGAAATTTTTAAAACCGAAAACATTTTAACCCACAATTACCAACATGTAAAATTAATTTTTGCCACACCAAAATATTCATATATCCCATCGCCACTTTTTGACAAAAACGAAATTGAAAATATCTACTCACTAAACCACAAAATACTTCAAGGCGACAAACTGCACACAAACTATGTTTACGGAAACTCGTCATATACGGTATATTCAATCCCCGGATATATCGAGAGATTTTTTGTTGGCAAATACCCTAACCTTAAACTATACCACCACTCGTGCCCGCTAATTGAGGAGATTTTGTTAAAAGATAAATTAAGCACAAAAAAACACAAGGCTTTTCTTAATGTTTTGCCCGATATATTTGATTTTGTGATTATCGAAGATGGCAAACTTAAGCTGTTCAACTCGTTTGCCTATAATTCCGAAACCGATTTTCAATATTTTGTGCTTAACACCTTCGACCAGCTAAACCTGTCGCCTATTGATATTCCGGTTACAATAATGGGTATTATTAAACGCGATAACATAAAAATAGAAAACCTTAAAAAGTATATTAAACAGATAAACTATTTTAACAAACCTGCCCATTTTGAGTATGCCTATGGTTTTAACGATATACCCGACCACTATTTTATTAACCTCATAAACCTTTACCAATGCGGATAATTAGTGGCAAATTCAAAAAAAAGGCAATTCGCCCGCCAAAAAACTTTAAAGCAAGGCCAACCACCGATGTGGCAAAAGAGGGGCTGTTTAATATTATTGAAAACGAGTATGACATTGAATTAATTAAAGTACTCGATTTGTTTGGCGGCACAGGCAGCATAAGTTATGAATTTGCTTCGCGCGGATGCAATGACATTACATGTGTTGAGCTAAATTTTAAGCACTACTCATTTATTAAGCAAACAGCTTTTGATTTGGGTATTCAAAATGAAATTCATGTTACCAAGGCCAATGTTTTTAGGTATTTAACACACTGCCCACATAAATTCAACCTTATTTTTGCCGACCCACCTTATGATTTAAAAGATATTGACACAATTCCCGAACTGGTTTTTAATAACCAACTACTGTTGCCCCATGGCACTTTAATAGTAGAGCACTCCAACAAAACACTCTTTTCAAAATCACAATTTTTTACTCGCCAAAAAACATATGGCAGCGTTAATTTTAGTTTTTTTGAACTGTAATTGCCTACCTACTATACCTTTAAAACAGTGCTTGCCCAACAAATACCGACACTTTGAGGTGCGAGCACGCTCGAAAATCAGTGGAGTAGCCGACCTTAAAGCGCCTGCAAGACCTTTAAGCCTCGCCCTTGCTTGCTATTCACCCATCCGCCTTCGGCACTTTCCCTAATCAGAGAAAGAAGCATACAATAAATTAGATGGTAAATTTAAAAAGATGTGTTAAAAACAATTAATACGAGTACAAAACAAAAAAGGAGCTTAAAAGCTCCTTTTTTTGCGGTATGGACGGGACTCGAACCCGCGACCCTCGGCGTGACAGGCCGATATTCTA
>CAYQPP010000208.1:0-6885 GCA_964419235.1 uncultured Bacteroidales bacterium | reverse complement strand
ATTATTCTTGAACCTTAAATCCGCAACTGTTAAAGTTAAATGCTTGATAGTCGCGACGTGAGTGCTTTTTAAAAGTCTTACGTTTTATTATTATAATTATTTTTAAAACAATAACACACACCGCAACCCCGAAAATACGAGACAAGCTTTGCATATTTAAAGATAATATAAACTACCTCAACTATTAACTTTCCGTAAAAACGGAACAGGCTCTGCATTTTGCAGGTTAGGTTTGCAAAAATAGCCGAAAGTAAATTAATGAACAATGTAATTTTATTGTTATTTGTAAATTATCATGGTTACTTTTGCATTATGGCAATTAAATATCTTAAAAATAGCGAAATTGACAAAACCAAATGGGATAATTGCATCAACAGCTCGGCAAACTGCCTTATATATGGCAATAGCTGGTATTTAGATATTGTTTGTGAAAACTGGGACGCATTAATTTTAGATGACTATAAAGCCGTAATGCCATTGCCATGGAAAAGCAAATGGGGCATAAAATATATTTACCACCCGTTTTTTGCACAGCAGTTGGGCATATTTTTTACCGAAGGGTTAAAAATTGACACAAAAGATTTTTTAAAAGCCGTTCCTAAACATTTTTTAAAATATGATTTTGCCTTAAATCACTTTAATAATTGTGATAATATCAGGCATGAATCGCGAAATAATTTTCTGCTTCCGTTAAACAAAACCTACAAAAGTATTTTATCAGAATACGATGGCAAATGCCGGCGTAATATTAAATTGAGCAAAAAAGAGGATGTTACCATAAACACAGAGGTTACCGTTGACACCATATTAGAATTTAAAAGGTCAAATATGGTCAATAGTATCTCAAATGGCCATTTTAATATTATGAAAAAGCTGCTGCATTTTTTAATTGAAAATAATAGAGTTAAGATTGTTGGGGCATTTAATAGCAAGAACGAGCTATTAGGGGCTGCGGCATTTGTGTTTTATAAAAAGCGTATTATCTACCTTTTTTCAGCATCGAACCCTTTGGGGAAGAAGAAAAGGGTAATGTACCGAATTATTGATTATATTATTGAAAACAGTTCGGGCAACGATGTTTTTTTAGACTTTGAAGGCTCGATGATTGATGGAATTGCCCGCTTTTTTAAAGGATTTGGCTCGGTGGTTGAAACATACTACCGCATAAATAAAAGCCGCATTCCGTTTATTAAATAATTTACAAATAATAGGTTTAATATTTAGATGTTTTTGAGTAAGGTTGCAAGTTACAGATTACGAGTTGCAGGTTACAATTAGGTACAATATTTAATAACGAACTAAACAGATGAAAAAAACTATAATAATAATATTGGTTGCCTTAGGGGCAATTGTTTCAATACAAGATTTTTTGGCGCATAAAAAAAAGTCCGAGGCAGCGGCACCCCGCCCATATGTGGTAATGCTTTCGCTCGATGGGTTTCGCTATGATTACCAAGGCAAGGCAAATACCCCCGCACTCGATTCAATTACAAAATATGGCGTTAAAGCCAAAAGTTTGCAGCCCTGTTTCCCATCAAAAACTTTTCCTAACCACTATACCATTGCCACGGGTTTATATCCGGGCAACCATGGCATTATCTCAAACTCGTTTTATGCCCCCCGTTTAAAACAATATTACTCTATTGGCAACCGCAGCAAGGTTGAAAATGGTAAATTCTATAAAGGCGAGCCCATTTGGGTAACCGCTGAAGCCCAACGCGTTAAAACAGCCTCCTATTTTTGGGTAGGTTCCGAGGCAAAAATTAAGGGTTACCGCCCCACTTACTGGAAAAGGTACAACCACAAATTCCCGTACATGCAAAGAGCCGATTCGGTAATAAACTGGTTAAAAAAACCATATGCGCAACGCCCTAAACTAATAACTTGGTATTTAGATAAAACCGATGGCGCAGGCCATATTTACGGTCCCGAAAGCAACGAGGTTGCAAACACCATTTCAATGCTCGATAGTGTTATAGGCTACTTTTTAAATCAGGTTAAAACCTTAAATATAAAAGATTCGGTAAATTTTATTATTGTGTCCGATCATGGCATGAGCACCATCGACACCAACAAAACGGTATGCTTAAGCAATTATATTAAACCAAATTGGGTTGATACGGTTTTGGGCGCAAATCCTTTTGTTTTAGTGTATGCTGCAAAAAATTGCGCCGACTCGATTATAAATAATCTAAAAGGAGTTAAAGGTGTAAACGCATGGGCAAAAAACGATATTCCCGAAAGGTTTAACTTAAAACAGAGCAACAGGGTGCCACAAGTTGTTGTAGTTGCCGACACCGGCTGGAACATTCGGGCAAACCCCAACCACAAAATATATAGCAGGGGCACACACGGATACGACAATACCTTTACCGATATGGGCGGGATATTTTATGCAATTGGACCCGAATTTAAGGTTGATTACAATGCAGGACAGCTTTACAACACCGATATTTACAACTTAATTGCTAAATTATTGAATATAAAACCTGCCCCTAATGATGGGAAACAAGAGCGTATTTTTCATGTACTAAAAGAGGTGGAATAACCCGAATTGTTAATTATAAAATCGGTGTTTTGCTTAAGCTCATCAACCGTTTTGCATTTTTTTACAATCTTATATGTTTTTTTGCCGTCGATAAAAAGGCGGCTAAAATATTCCCAATAATGGATAAACTTGTTTAATATATGCGCATTGCCCGAAAGTGCTGTTGCGTAATGCTCCAACAAACAGTTATGAAATTCATTAAATAGCGCCCTTTTTTGTGCATCAGCCAAAGGCTTGCCGGTTTTAATTTCTGTTGCCAAAAACGGGTTTGATATAAGCCCTCTGCCAATCATATAATGCCGGATGTCCGGAATAGTTGTTTTGATGCTTTTGAATTTTTCGGCTGAATCAATATCGCCGTTATAAGCCATAGTATGTTTTGATATTGACTGTACCTCAGCAAACTTTTTAATATCGGCATGCCCTTTATACTGCTGCTTGCCAATGCGCGGATGATAAATAATTTCAGAAACGGGGAATTGGTTAAGCACCCCGATAACTGCATCTATTTCAGAATCGTTATTGTAGCCCGACCTAAGTTTTACCGAAATACGTAGTTTTGTTTTTGGCATTACCTCATCTAAAATTTGATGTATTATTTCGGGCGATGCCAATAACCCCGAGCCCAACCTGCGCTTTGCCACCATAGGAAACGGGCATCCCAAATTCCAATTTAGTTCGGTATAACCAAATTCCTCAATTAAATTGGCCAGCTTTAAAAAACCTTTGGTACTGTTTACAAGTATTTGTGGTATAGTGCCCGTTTTTCTGTTGTTTTCGGGCAAAATATCATTAATGTGCTTTTTGCGTATTGAGCCGTCGTTCTCAAACCGAATAAATGGCGAATAATATTTGTCAACCCCTCCTATTATTTCGGAAAATGCATTGCGAAATGGGTATTCGGTATAACCTTGAAGTGGTGCCAAACTTATCTCCATCGTCTGTTTTAATTTCTGTAATCTAATCCTTTTTTTGTCATTACCCAGCATTTACCCGGAATTTCCCATGTTTCGATATCATAGGCGGTTTGTGCATGGTTAAGCGTCTGTTTCAAGCTTTTTTCAATGCACACATTCTGCCCAACAGGTAGGTATAGCACAATGTCAAGCTCCGGAAAAGTCCACCTGTCGCGGTTTTTAAGGTAAAACAGCGGGTCAATATACAAAATTGAATCTTGCAGATGCCAGCTAAACTCGATGTTTGATGTATTTTTTCGCGCCAAGCGGTTGGTAGCACCGCGTGCCTCTTTCTCAAACTTAATTGATATTTGGTTACCCGATGTGCGCCGTATTTTAAAATCAGGCTCCAAATAGATGCGTTCGGGGTATTCTTCGTGCGAAAATACGTTAAGCCCTTCATCAAAAAAGTATATCTCCGAAAAGTCGTCCATGTTACGGCTCGATTTTACGTAAAGGGTTTGGTTTGCCGGCAGGCTCATTTCGGTAGTGTCGTCAATTCGGGTTGAAAATGCGTACTCCTTTACCTCAAACAGCGTAATGCCAATAAGTATTATTATGCTCAATACCCAAGCTACCGAGGCTACTGCCGAAATTATTTTGTCGTTGGCGTTAAACCTTAAAATTAGTTTTAAACCCCAATAAATTATTGCCAAAACCGGTGCTGCAACAAAAATTATTATGCAAATTGTTGCCAATAAAATACTTTTTGGGTTTACTACCGAAAACAGAAAGTCGGGAATTAAAATATGGTGCTGAGTTGTATGTGTCCACGGCAAAAACGAATCGCTAAAAATAAAAACGCCAAACATGCTTGTAATAAGCCCTATTCCGGTAATAATTAATATTACGCCTACAATTATTAAAATAGCCCTGCCAAAAAAATTGAGTATTTCAACAAAACCGTTGCCCGCATTATTTAAGTTACTGCGTGTTTTACGGTATCCCTCGGTTTTTTTCATTCTTTTAAAATTGCCTTTTACATTCTCGTATTCGGTTTTTATCCGCTGTTCAATATCGGCTATCGTAAAGTTCTCGCCGCGCATCTCCATTTTTTGTGCCGAAGTAAATGCCGGCGGTATCACTACCCATAAAATAAGGTACAATGCAATTGGGAAACCTGCCAATGGAAACGACAAAACAACAAAAAGCACACGCAGGATTATCGGGTCGATATTAAAATATGCCCCTAACCCCGAGCAAACACCCCCTGCAACATTTTGGTCTAAATTGCGGTAAAACTTTTTATGCGTGGTTTGCCCTACGTAAGGCTCTTCGTTGCTGTTTTCCTCGCTATCATCATCAACAAAATCTTCGGGTTTGCCCATTATCTCAATCATCTCATTAACATCATCAATAATAATGGCCTGTTTTTGCTCGTTTAGCTTTAATTGCAACAATTCGGCAATCCTGTTTTCAATATCGTCAATAATTTCGCTGCCTTCGCGGTCGGTTCTAAACCTGTTTCTAATACTTTCAATGTATGAATTAAGTATGACAAAAGCATCTTCGTCAACATGGAATATTACGCCGCCTATATTAATTTTAACTATTTTTTTCATGTTTTAGATGTTAATTAAGTGATTGATAATGAACAATCTCGCTACAAGCAGGCGAGGTATCAATTTTATATACAATACTGTGTTTTGCGGCAAGATGCGGAGAACTTGCCTCGCCGTACAACTTTGGCCGGCCGATAAAACCCACAAGTGTGGGATTTAGCCTGTTTACCATATCGTATGCCGTCATCTGCTTGAAAAAAATAAATTTATTTTTTTTTGGTTATTGATTAAACAGCCGTAAACAGCTAATTCCATGATGTGTTGAGCTCTTTTAAGAATTCGCGCCCAAGCTCGGTAAGTGTATAATATTTACGCGGTGGGCCTTGTGTCGATTCTTCCCATCTGTAACTAAGCAAACCTGCATTTTTTTGGCGGGTAAGCAACGGGTACAAGGTTCCTTCAACCACAATTAGCTTTGAGCCCTTTAGCTCAACAATTATTTCAGAAGCGTAACAATCCTTATTTGACAGAATTGAGAGAATACAAAATTCTAAAACGCCCTTTTTCATTTGTGCTTTGGTGTTATCGAGTTTCATTGTTTTTATTTTTAGCCATGATTTACGTTAATTGCATAAATGGTTTATCGCTTTTTGCAAATTGTATAATCACGATGTTTAAGTCGATTGAATAACTGTATAGGCACACTTTACCCCTATCCTTATTAAAAAGTGCGCCTTTTATAGGTTCATTTTGCGTTTTACGTTTTCAAACTCATTTTTAACTGTGTTTTTAATGTTTTCAACGTTAATGGGCTCGCCCCGCATTTCAAGTTTTTGTGCCGATGTTGTTGCCTCGGGTATCGCTATCCAAAGAATAAAGTATATTATTATTCCTGCAAAAAACAGTACCCCAAAAACAATAAACAGTACCCTGAAAATCCACGGGTCGGTATTGAAATATGCCCCAAGTCCCGAACAGACACCCCCAAGCACACGGTCGTCGGGGTCGCGGTACATACGTTTTGATGCTCGCCCCCTATTGTAATCGTTGTCTGTTTTTTTCTGTGCGTTGTCATCATCGTCAACAAAATCGTGAGGCTCTCCCATAATAGATATTATGGCATTTACGTCGTCAACTCTAATTAAATCTTTTTGTCGGTTTATGCGCTCGGCAAAAAGTTCCGAAAGGCGCGCTTCAATATCCTGCATTATGCCTTTTTTCTCTTTTTCGTCATAAAACTGCTTTTCAATGGCTTGAAGATAGGTTTTGAGCATTTTGTACGCCTCGTCGTCAATATGAAAAAGCAGCCCGCCAAGATTAATACTAATGGTTTGTGTCATGGTTTTTTAGGTTTTAACATGCGGTTTTTTGTTTTAATTTGTAAGTGGTTGTTATATTAAGTGCTTGTAAACCTTATTACTTAACAAGCACTAAGCACAACCAAATTTTAAAAGAGAGCGCTGTTTAAAATAATATAGTACTATCCTTTACATTGTAAATTGCATTGCAAAGATATATATTTATTTTAATACTATGCAATACATAGTACTAAAAATATAATTTTTTTTGTTTGTAGAAATAGAACAATAAAATAAACAAGCTATTTAATAAATTGATAATGAACTATATGAGCAGAGGTGTTCAAATGCAAAATTTGGATAAAAAGTTATAGAATTACCCACTTAAATATGATATAAAGCCTAAAATTATAGGAAAAATAAGATAAAATTGGGTGAAAAAAGGTAAGACATTTCTTCCGAAATCCGTAACACCGCCCTCTGGGCGGTTGTGATTACCGCCCAGAGGGCGGTGTTACACTACAAGCCTGTATTTGGTAAATTTTAAATATCAGAACTTTATAAAAACCCTCTACTTTCTA
>CAYQPP010000207.1:0-6927 GCA_964419235.1 uncultured Bacteroidales bacterium | reverse complement strand
TATTACCTAAATTGAGCGATTCCGAATTTTAAATATCACCAATCATGCAGCACAAAAAGAAAGTTCAAAAATTCTCTATCACCAACAAGGTGGATTCAAATTTTATGAATTCCTTTTTGTACCACAGCATTGGCAATCTTTTTTATTCCAAATCACTCAATTCAGGTATTACACTTATCTATACCAAATACAAATCATTCAATCAAGACTTTGAGAACAAAATGGGTAACCCTATGGATTAACTAAAATCTCAAACCTCAATAGGCTCTTTCGTTTTTTCCTTCAATAAAATTAATAAATGATTTATTTACCACTTTATTGCCTCCGGGTGTAGGGTAATCGCCTGTAAAATACCAATCGCCCTGATGGTCGGGGCAAGCTTTGTGTAGGTTTTTAACTGTTTGATACACTACCTGTACATTAGATTTTATTGATTTGTTTTTTATTATCTCGGTAATTTTATCCGAAATTTGTTCATTAGTAAAGGGTTTAAATATATCTGTAACATAGTTTATAATGTCCTCTTTGGGTAAAAACTCCTGCTCTTTCGATTTTTTATAAACCTCGTCGATTACAGATTGCTTGTTTTGCTCTTTCAACAACTGTATTGCTGCCTGAAAGGCAATAAAATCGCCTAATTTGGCCATGTCGATGCCATAGCAATCGGGATATCTTATTTGTGGCGACGATGATACAATTACAATTTTTTTAGGCTCCAGCCTGTCTAGAATTTTCAAAATACTTTGGCGCAAAGTAGTACCGCGTACTATTGAGTCGTCAATTATTACCAAATTATCGACGCCTTTTTTAATGGTACCGTAAGTTATGTCATAAACGTGCCCTACCAAATCGTCGCGTCCTTTGTCTTCTGAAATAAAAGTGCGCAGTTTCACATCTTTTATGGCAACTTTTTCAGCCCTTGGGCGCAATTCTAATATTTTTCTCAACTCTTTTTCGGTAATGTTTTTCCCTTTTTCAAGTATCCGTTTTTGTTTCTCGTCAGTCAGCCAATCTTCAACGCCCTCAAGCATTCCATAAAATGCCGATTCGGCAGTATTCGGGATAAATGAAAAAACCGTGTTTTCAATATCGTTATCAACGGCTTTTAAAATATCGGGTATAAGTAGTTTGCCAAGCTCTTTACGCTCTTTGTATATGTCGCGGTCGCTACCTCGCGAAAAATAGATACGCTCAAACGAGCATGCTTTGTTTTTATGGGGGATACGTACTACATCTTCTGAAATAGCACCATTTTTTTTGATTATGAGGGCATGCCCCGGCTTAACCTCTTTAATATCATCAATATCGGCATAAAATGCGGTTTGTATTGGCGAACGCTCCGAAGCTGCAATAACAAACTCATCGTTATGGTAATAAAATGCAGGGCGGATACCGTTGGGGTCGCGTGCCACAAATGCGTCGCCGTGTCCAATTAACCCGGCAACCACATAGCCGCCGTCCCAATTTTTGCTTGCATCTTCTAAAACTTTTTGAACATCGAGGTTATCGGCTATCATACCCGATATTTCGTTATTTGTATATCTTTTGTTTCTATACTTCCTAAAAAGGTTTTGGTTTTCTTCATCTAAAAAATGCCCAACTTTTTCGAGTATGGTAACGGTGTCGGAATAGTCTTTAGGGTGCTGTCCCAATTCGGTGAGATGCCCAAACAGCTCGTCAACATTTGTTAAGTTAAAATTGCCGGCAATTACCAAATTCCTCGATTTCCAGTTGTTCTCGCGCATTACGGGGTGCACGTTTTCGATACTGTTTTTTCCAAATGTGCCGTAGCGCAGATGCCCCAAAAGCAGCTCGCCCGCAAATGGCAATTTCTCTTTGGCAAAAACAGGGTCGTCAATTGATGATGTGCTTTCGGCAGTAATTGTTGTCATGCGCGAATTAATCTCCGAAAAAACGTCAACAATAGGGGTGGAAGCATTTGAGCGCGACCTGCTCAGGTATTTGTTGCCCGGCACCATATCTAATTTCAGTGACACAACGCCTGCTCCGTCTTGTCCGCGGTTGCGTTGTTTCTCCATCATTAAATACAGTTTATTTAAGCCATGTCGCCATGTGCCGTATTTTTCTTGATAATAACTTAATGGCTTTAAAAGCCTGATTAAAACAAAACCACATTCGTGCTTAATCGGATCGCTCATTTTATTTGAATTAAAGGTAATTTACTTAACCACATTTGTGCTACAAATATGAAACAATTATTGAAACATTTTAATAAAAAAGGTATAAAAAAAGGAGAGGTTTTTTTTATTATATCAGGCATATTTAATCCTGTAATGCTATCTGTTTTGACTGACCCCAAGTTTCGGAAAATTTATTCTTGATTTTACAATGTATGACCCGGGAAATTTTTTGTTAATCATATGATAATACTCAAAAGCCTCATTTTTATTTCTAAAATCGCCAACTCTAACCTTAAAATATGGTGCCTGATAATCAAAATAGATAAGGGCTGAATTGAATTTGGGGAAATAATTTTTGAACTTGCGGCTTGCTTTGTTTGCATTTTCGCGGGCTGCATTTCCCGAGCCTGAAAAAATTTGGATTCTATAACCTGTTAATCCGTTTTTTTCGTTTAGGCGAATGTTTTTGTCAATTAAAATATGTAATGCAGGGTTCTGATAAAACTCAATACTACCACCAAACGAATCATCTTGAATTAACGAAAAAATATCGTCGGTTGCCTGTTCTGACTTAACAATTGTGTTTTGGGCGCTTATTTTAAGTGCCGCAATTATCAATAAAAGTAACAGGCTTATCTGTTTTTTTAACATGTCTAAATTTGCTAAATATTGTAATTATTGTGCAAAGTTAATATTTTTATTGAAATGTTCACTCCTTGTAGTAACAGCATTAAGGCAACGTAAAATTCTATTACCTGTTTGACTTAAACGACATAACCGGAACAGGCGAATGGTTTACCATTTGTTGTGCATAGGGGTCGAGCCAAAAATGCTTTGCGCGTTCGTTTTGTTCACTCGTAATTGCAACCATGTCGGCATCGGTTAAAAGTGCATATTCAATAATAATATCCGATTGGTTTTTGCCTTTTAATGAATCGCAAACAAATTTTACCTTCCTGCGTTTCAAATAACTCACAACCTTTGACACATACTCGTTGAGCACTTTTTTGGTTGCGGCCTTGTTGTTTTCCCTAACATCAATTACATGAACTTCGGCATTAAAAGTAAGTGCAAGCTGAGTTATAAAAGGTACTTTTCGCCTTGTTTCCTGTGAGGTGTCGAGCGGCAAAATAATTTTTTTTATAACTCTTTGCGGATAGTTGTACCTTATGGTTAAAACAGGGCAATTGGCATTTGTTACAACCCTAAAGGCATTGCTGCCAACCCAGCGTTCTTCAAAGCCCGAAACACCGTGGGTACCCATAATTATCATTTCAGAGTCGCCGTATTTTGCCTGATTGCAAATTTCGGCATAAATTCTCCCCTCCCTAATTCTATAATCAATCTCTCCCTTTACCTCTTTTTTATAATTGCTAATCAGACTCTCAAAATTATCCTCAATTCCCGATATCAAAACTTCATTAAAATCTTTTAAATTAAATGATGCGTTATAATCGGCATTTTTTCGTTTTACATGAATCAACCTAATATCGTGGTTTAATTTGTTGGCTATAAAAATACCATGTTCCAATGCGTTTATTGAATCATTTGAAAAATCAATTGGTACAAGAATATGGCTCATGCTCTTTATTTTGGTGTTATAACAAATTTAACAAAAAGATGGTAATTTTAGTTGCCTGATATTGTAATTAATGAAATATTTATAAACGTTACAGGTTGCAAGTTATAGTTCAATATTTTTTGTATAATTTACATTAAAAACTTTATGCATCCAAAGAAAATCGGCATCAATAGTACCTTTTAAGGTTATTTCAATTTTACCCGATTTAAGTTTTGCCAATATGTTTTTTCCGGCAAGCAATAATTTCATAAAACTTATCTGAACCCTAAAGTCGCCGGTAAATTCATCTTTTGAGTTCACAACAACTTTTTCAGGAATCTGCAATTTACCCAAATTTACCCCTTCGGCATAAACATCAATGTCGGCCTTGTTAATTGTAAATTTAAAGCCGTTTGGGTTAAACAGGGTAAAATTTGTTGTTATAGCAACCCCCCTGTTTTGTTCTTCAACTTTAAAGCTGTTAATGTCTTTAAACTCTAAAGGCTTAACAAATGAACACCCTGTGGTTGCAGTAAACAGAATTACCACAATTAGCAAAAAATAGTATCTGTTATGTTTCATAAATTTATTATAATACCTTAAATCAGCAAACCCAATTTATTTTAAAAACCACGCCCTCATTAACAAATTGTTAATTTATGGCCTGCTGAAATATTGTAATAAAAAAAAGGTCGCTTATAAATAAACGACCTTTTTATATAATATCAAAAAAAACTTTATTTTGGCATTTTTTTACGTGTCGAGTAGTTTATTCTTAAGGCACTCACTCTACGCAATTCTTGTTTAATATCAGTTATAACACCCATTTTGGTGTTTTCGTCAACCTTTAATGATGTTGTCATAAAAGGTATAACTTTTTCATCGCGTTTTTGGCGCTCGGCTTCAATAAAATCGCCAATATCATTCACATCGGCAAACACGTCGTTAAGCTGAATACGCGGCTCTGTACCAAAGTATTTAACAAATGCTTTTTTTGGTTCGCCAACATAAATGTAACTTACTAACGATTTTTTTTCGAGTTTTTTAATTTCAGAAGCTTCAGGCTTGTGCACATCAATTTTTAACTCAACCTCTTTCATGGTTGTACTAACCATAAAAAAGAAGAGTAGCATAAACACAATATCGGGAAGTGCTGATGTATTAATAGCAGGTACTTCTTTATCTCCGTCTTTTCTAAATTTTCCCATATTTATTTCCCTCCATAGTTTTTAGGTTCAGCTTCAGACACACGGTTTGGATAAATCTTTTTAACAGCTTTTTGCTTATCTTCATCTAAATCGTCGTACTTTTTACCAAATTTTCGCAAAGCTAAACCATCGCGAAGTTCGTTATAGGCTGCCGCCAATTCGTTTTGCGCTTGAATATATATTCCGTATGAAGTGCCCCTGTCGTTTTGTAATGATATAATTTGTTTTGAAACCGGATATACTCCAAAAAATGGTATCTCAACATCTTTAAACTCGGGCAAATTATCTTTATGCGCAGGGTTTGCTATAAACTCTTTGGCAGACTCTTTTAAATACCTTATGTCCATTGGTTTATTCTCTACCAACAACTGATCGTTTTTATTAATCAAAACCACAAAAACATTTCGTTCTTTAATTTTTTGATCATCATCCTGTTGCTGATCAGGTGGTACCGGTGGTGGCAACATCCTTGTAATACCTGTATCGGTATCCATGGTTGTAGTTACCAAGAAAAAAATCAATAACATAAAGGCGATATCAGCCAAAGATGCTGCATTATATTCTGGAAGTTTTTTTGGCATTTTTTCTCCTTTTATAAATTGTTTATACCGTTAAAACGGTAATATATTATTTAAACGCACTTCTGATTTCAGTATAAATCAGACTTAAAAACGATAATCCCAAAAGGATATAAAGCATGTAAAGCGTAGCGCCTGACCAACGTGAAACGGTTGCTGTAATATTAACCGGTACGCCGGCAGCGTCAAGTGGAATAGCATCGTTTGCCATAGCATAAGAGATTAACATAAGCACCCCGAATATTGCAAAAACAATAAGGCTGCTCATCATGCTCTTTTTTGAACTAAATATGTTGATAAAAGCGAATACTACTACTGAACCAATAGCAAAAATACTTAGGCCATAAGTCCATATCAATAAAATATCTTCGTTGCTATTTATCATAAACACAACGCCTAACGCAATGCTTACGGTAAATAAAAAGTAGAAAATATAATTGATTATTTTTATTGCTGAATTGTTACCCATAGCAGTCTATTTTTGGTTGTATTTAGTAAGCATATCAATCAAAGTAATTGAAGAGTCTTCCATGTCGTTTACAATTGAGTCGATTTTTGCAACACAATAGTTGTAAAGAACCTGAAGTATCATTGCAACAATAAGTCCTGTTACTGTTGTAATAAGAGCCTGAGAGATACCACCGGCCACAAGTGCAGGAGAGATATCGCCGGCTGCCTTAATTGCATCAAAGGCGGCAATCATACCTATTACAGTACCCATAAACCCAAGCATTGGTGCAAGAGCAATAAATAGTGAAATCCACGATAGGTTTTTCTCAAGCAAGCCCATTTGTACGCCACCATATGCTACTACTGATTTTTCTACAATTTCAACACCTTGGTCGGCACGGTCTAAGCCTTGATAAAAAATACTGGCAACCGGTCCGCGTGTGTTACGGCAAACCTCTTTGGCTGCTTCAACACCACCTTGATTTAAGGCTTCTTCAACAGCGGCCAATAATTTTTTTGTATTGGTAGTCGAAAAATTCAGGGTAAGAATTCTTTCGATTGCAATAGCCAAACCAAAAATAAGGGCTAAAACTACGATACCCATAAAACCGGGACCACCTTCAATAAATTTTTGCTTGACAACTTGGTGTTTTGTTGTTCCTTCTAATTTTGCATCGTCAATTTCTTCAGCCGGAGTTTCAGCCGGAGTTTCAACCATGGCTGCTGAATCAACAGCTACCGTATCAGCCGCAACAGCTGTAGTATCGATTACTTCTTCTTCGTTAGTTTGTGCAAACGATACGTTAGACGCTATTACAAGCATCCCCATCACAGTAAATAATGCGAGTAGTTTTTTCATTGCTTTGTTTTTTTTGTTATTTATTTTCAATTTATATTTAATTTATAATAATTACTATGCTTACTGCGGAGAAAGAGGGATTCGAACCCCCGAAACCATTTCACACAGTTTACACGCTTTCCAAGCGTGC
>CAYQPP010000206.1:0-6937 GCA_964419235.1 uncultured Bacteroidales bacterium | reverse complement strand
ATATATTTATGTATATTCCTAAACCTCTGATATATTTCGGTATAGTCAATATCGTCATTTAACTGCCCGTTTAAAAATGTGGCCTTTGCAGCCCTAAGCATGTTTGAGTGCATACCGTCGGTGCCAAGCAAAATATTGTCGCCAATTGTACACGAGTTAAACTGCCCCACATTGTTATTCAAATTGCTTTCGGTGGTTTGTACCATGTAAACACCGCTTTCTCTAATAATTTTCCGCTCATCGTCGGTTAAATACAAACCATGTATAAACAACGATTTTGGCAATTCCAATATCCCTGCATCTTTAAAACGCTCCACCACCCGCTTATTATGAATGTCATAACAATGCTCCTGATCGTATAAATCTTCGGCCACATTTACATTGATGCCTGTATTGTGTTTTTTTGCCAAACTAACAGCTTTTTTGAGAGTTTCGTTTGTAACCGTAAACGATGCGTGCAAACCTACCAAGCCTTGATTTTTCTTTAAGTACGAATCAGTTTCGGCAAGGGCTTTATGTGCAATATTTACTCCATCGCGGTCCGATATTTCATAACTTAACAAATGCCCAACACCAACTTCATTAAAAGCATTGGCAATGGTTTGCAGCGAACCCTCAACGACATATGGGCTGGCATGGTGGTCAATAGCAAATGTTACACCGCTTTTGGCGCATGCTATGGCGGTAACATAGGCGCTTATACTTATCATATCCAAGTCGAGCGATTTGTCGAGTGGCCACCATATATTTTTTAGTATCTCGTAAAAATTATCAAGCCTCTTTGTTAATGCTGGCATTCCCATAGCCAGCGCCGAGTAAACATGATGATGCCCGCACCCAAACGATTTGGTTACATATTTTCCTTTGCAGTTGATAACCATTGCATCGGTTGACGTTGGTTTTGCCACATCAAAAAACTTGATTGAACCACTTGTGCCTTCTTTAACCAAAATATCCCCCTGTTTGAATTCCAAGGTCTTCCAATCAATAAATGTAGCATCTTTTAAGACTATCATAATCTTATATTTTGCTAATAAATATAATAAAAAAACTTTGAAAAAGCAAAATGATTTTGGCAATGGGTTATTTGGTAGGGAAACTTTATTCGGAATCGAAAGGCTTAAATACAAACCTAAAAGGGATATTCACTAACCGCGAAAAAATGGTGCCGTCATTCTGTATCTCTTCATCATCATAACTCCACACTATTTCAATATCTTTACCTGCCTGCACTTGTATCTCAAGCATTCGTAACAACTTGAGTAATAATCTATTTGATATTGAATTAAAATAGTCAGATTGAATATTCAACTCCATTTTATGGTTAAGCTTTGATATATTATTATCAACCCATTCAAAAATTGGCTTAAATGTTTCATGAGGATCTTCAGGGAATGAATGCCCTGAAATCTCATATATTTTGCTGACAGGGTCAAAACAAATATAAGGATGTGTTTTAGTCGATTTTTGTATTAAAATATCCATATAAACTTACCAATTTTATAAACAAGTAGCAATATAACTATTATTCTAAAACTGTAAAAACTTTTTTTAATGATATTGAATAAAATTTCTACTTATTGTTAAAATCATTCAACAAAACTTGCATAAATGCTTTTCCTTGATTCTCAATATTTTTTGAAATTGAATTGCTTATTACAAAATTTTTAGCTGTATTATCCCACACAAAACCTGTGGTATCGTTATAAAAGCCAAAACCGTTGTTGTAGGCATAAAATGCAAAACCTTTTTGGTGGTCAAGTACATCTTTGCTAAACTTAAAACCTTTAAATTTTTGATGCAGTTGGTTGCTTATCATCAATGGTATGTCCGACTGCGATACAGCATTATTAATAATAGTATCAGTTAATACAGCGCCACCCACCCAAAGCATGGGTATTTTAAATTTGCGCGGCGAGCTGTAAGGTATGTTTCCGGGCAAACGGCTGCCGTGGTCGGCCACAAAAATAATCCATGTATTATTCCACCATTCGGTCTGTTTTGCCTTTTTTATAAAATCGCCTATGCAGCTGTCGGTATAGTGCACCGAGTTTAAAAACTTCTGTTCATCATCGGTTCCGTTAAATTGACTTTTGTGCGGTACGTCAAAAGGCTCGTGACTGCTTAATGTAAACATTGCCCTAAAAAACGGGGTTTGGGCATTTTTCAAATCATCATACAATTTCTGAAACACAATATGGTCATGCGCACCCCATTTTGAGTTTAGCTCGTTGCCCGAAAAATTATTTAATGTTACCAAGGTGTCGTACCCGCCGCTAACAAAGTACGATTTCATATTGGCAAAATTAATCTCTCCGCCATAATAAAACCCCGATGTATAACCCATTTTTTTTAGCTTGCGGCTTAAATGCGGCAATTTCTCAGATTTTTTGGTGTATTTTATTATTGAGGTCGTCGGCTGTGCCGGATAACCGCTTAAAACTGATACAATACCTTTATCGCTCCTATCGCCGGCAGCAAAAAAGTTATTAAAAAACACACCCTCGTTTATTAGCTTATTTAAATTAGGAGTAGCATTTGGCACACCACCCAAAGGTTCAATTACTGCTCCTGTAAAACTTTCAAGAATAAATATAATTATATTCGGGTTATTCGACTTTATTAATTGTGTAAACGGCTTTTGTGTATCTTGCAAAAACAGGTTTTCCAACTCTTTATCAGCCGCAGAATCATCCATAAATTCAATAACCTGCTTTTCGTGCATGGTTGACAGCGACTCGCCAAAACCCCATACTGCATTTACTGCGGCATGGTTGGCATATTGGTAGCTGCTAAAAAACACCGTTCCCAAATTTATTGGTGCAATTCCTAACCCGCCACGGATAGGGATAATCATAAACGATGCAATAAACAAAAACAGAGAAGCATAAAACCATTTTACGGTATTCATGTTTTTAAGTGGTTTTTCAACAAATTTTATATATAAAAAATATGCCCCCCAAATAAGCAAGCCCATTAATGCCAACAAAGCAATAGCCAATATAACTGGTGTCGATGCAAAACTTTCCTTAGGTGTTTGCAAGTACAGCAATATGGTTGAATCAATCCTAAAACCCCAATTGCGGTACAATTCACAATCAACAACAGTTATTATCGAGAATATAAAAATTAATAAAAAGGTATATATCCTATAAAACCAAATATTTACAGACCTTGGCAAAAAAAGCAAAAAAGCCATAAAAAACGACAAAAAGAAAAGAACATATCCTGCCATCGACATATCGAGTTTTAAGCCATAAAAAAATACCCTAAAAACCTCAATTAATGGGAGCTGCCTTGTATAACCAATATTATATATCAAAAATATAAACCGGTAAAAAAGAAATAAAGCCAACCAAAACAGACTGTATCTCAATAAATAAATTAGTCGTTGTTTCATATGTTATTTATAAATATTACCTATACCCTACCACTCATGCAATTAAACTGTTTAAAACACAAATGTAGCATAATTGAAAAATTGCAGCTAAATAAATCCAACTAAGTTTCCTATTTTTGTAATACAAAATATTTAAAACATATGTTATGAAACTAAAACACCTAAAGCCTTACTTGTTTATTATAGCGTTTTTATTGATACCGTTGTTATTGATACCTATCATTAAATCAATAAAATACAATTTTGATGAACAAAATGAGCAAGTTGCAGAAAAAATCGACTCAACATTTACTAACAAACCAAATACCGCTTACGCCCTTGTTATACACGGAGGAGCAGGAAATATTAAACCCGAAATGTTTACCCCCGAGCAAGAAGCCGCATATAAGACAAAACTGTACGAAGCATTGCAAACAGGCATGGCAAAACTAAACAATGGCGATTCGGCATTGAATGTGGTTGTAAGCGTAATCAATATTTTAGAAAACAGCCCTTTATTTAATGCCGGCAAGGGTGCGGTGTTTACCCATAATGGCAAAAACGAGATGGATGCCTCCATTATGGACGGGAAAACAAAAAATGCAGGAGCCGTTGCTGGGGTTACCTGCATAAAAAACCCCATTACTGCGGCTTACAGGGTAATGCGCAACTCGAACCATGTGCTGCTGACAGGGAAAGGAGCCGAAGAGTTTGCAAAACTCCAAAACCTTGAAATAGTTGACCCCTCCTATTTTTATACAGAAAGGCAATGGAATAACCTTCAAAAATATCTAAAAAAAGAGAAAAAAAAAGATGCTAAAATGGGCACGGTGGGCTGTGTTGTGCTTGATAAATACGGAAACCTTGCAGCCGGCACGTCAACAGGAGGAATGACCAACAAAAGGTTCGGCCGCGTTGGCGATTCGCCAATAATTGGTGCAGGAACATATGCCGACAATTCAACATGTGCAGTATCGGCAACAGGCCACGGTGAGTTTTTTATACGCTACAACGTAACATACGATATATCGGCACGGATAAAATATTTGAATGAAACTGTGCAGCAATCATCAGAAAAAATTATTGAGCAGTTAAAAAATATTGGCGGTTCCGGCGGGGTAATCTGCATCGACAAAAACGGAAACATAAGCATGCCTTACAATACGGCAGGAATGTTTCGCGGGTATTGCAAAGTTGGGAAAGAACCGCAAATATTCTTATATTAGCATTATAATGATGCAAACTTAAGTGATTAATAATTGAATTATGACCGAGAATACCGAGCAATTAAATAAAAAAATTACAGAACTTGAAAAGGAGAACCAAAAATTAAAAAACTCTAAAATTCAAGAGGTTTTTACATTTGGTTTTTTGTTTGATGCAGTTAAACAGCCTGCGTTTATCCTCGAAGCAAAAAAAACAGATATACTGCCCGTAATCAGCAAAATAAATAAAAGTGCCCTTGAACTGGTAAAATTCTCATTCGACGAGTGCATAAAAATATCGCCTGTTGAGCTTGGGATACTTAATTCGCCCGAGCAGTATAAAAAATTCATAAACTCATTATCAACTAACGAAAGCGCCGTGTATCTCGGCAAGATAAAAACCAAAAACGGGCAAACCATATCGTCCGAGATTACCTTGTATAGTTTCTCAGACGGCGACATGGTGCATTTGTTGGTCTTTCAGCGAAACATCGGCAACCAGCAAAAAGTAGTTGAGGCCTTGCGGCAGAGCGAATACCGTTTTTTGCAGATGGCAGAAAACATTGCCGAGGGAATATCAATAGTTGAAGAGGGCGCAACGGTTTTTGTAAACTCAAGCATGTGCAAAATTACCGGATACAGCAAAGAGCAGCTCCGCGAAATGAATGAATATGCTTTGGCACGCAACGATGAGTTAGAGCGCATAAAACTGTTTAAACAAAAAATATCCGAATCGCCGACAGGCATATATGGAATTGAGTATTGGATAAAAACAAAACTTGGGCAGGAGAAATGCATTAAAAACAATTACACATTCTCACAGCGTGCCGACGGACGAAAAAGCACATATATAATATCATCGGACATTACAGCCCAAAAACGTATTGAGCAGGCATTACGCAAAAGCCAAACCGATTTTAGGATGCTGGCAGAAAATTCGCCCGATTTTATTACAAGGTACAACAAAGAGCTTAAATACAGCTATGCTAACTTAACCGTTGAAAAACTTATAGGGATACCCGTTGCTCAAGTAATTGGTCACAACAACCTCGAATTGGATATGGAGGCCGATTTGGTTTCGTTTCTCGAAGACATGCACCTTGAAGTATTTAGAACAGGCAAAACATTGAAATTTGAGTACCGCCTCGCATTTGAAAAAGAGACAAAAGTGTTCCAAGCACACCTTGTACCCGAGTTGTCAAAAGACGGAACCGTAGAGTCGGTATTAAACGTGTCGCGCGATATTACACAAATAAAACAAGTTGAACGCAAGCTTAAGGAGGAGAAACAGAATATAATAAATGAAAACCTGCTTATTGCCCAAAATTTAAAGATTTGGTGCAACAAGCTTTGCGAAAACAATCCAAAAAACGCTAAATCAAAAGAAAACAGTTGTCTTGAACCAATTTTGCGTATTGCAGAGTGGGCGCAATACGGACATAATCAGGAGAATATAAATCGTAATAAACTAACGGTAAATAGTTTTATAAAAGACTTTTTTAACAGCAATGCCCAACTAATTGAAGACAACAAATTAGAAGCAAGCATAATTTTACCTGCACACGAGATTACGATTTTCTCCGACGAAAAAATGCTTAACGAAACCCTTTCGCTGTTGCTCGAAAATGCAATTGAAGCAACCAAAAACGGTAAAATAGAGATTGGATATGATATTTATAACGAAAAAGAGATTGTATTTTTGATAAAAGATACAGGCGTAGGCATTGAACCAAAAGATACTGAGCGTATTTTCAACCCGTTTGTAACTATAAATAAAGAAAACCATGCAGGATTAGGATTGAGCATTGCCGAAAAAAATATTGAGGCGCTTAACGGTATCATATGGTGCCTGTCTTCGCCACAAACCGGCTCTACTTTCTGCTTTACCCACCCGGCACAAATCGAAAAATCGCTGCTCCAATCAAAAACCAAAAAGCACGAGCCCGTATGGCAAGGAAAAAAAGTGCTTGTAGTTGAAGATACCGATACAAACTATTTTCTTGTAGAAGCGCTTTTGTCAGAGTACGGAGTTGAATTGTCGCGGACAATAACCGGCGACGAGGCTATTAAAGAAATAAGCGATAACCCAAACTACGATTTGGTGCTAATGGATATACAGCTGCCCGGAATAAACGGATATGAGGCTACTACCGAAATAAGGAAATTCAATACCGACATACCTATAATAGCACAAACCGCATTTGCCATGTACGACGATGTTGTGCGTGCCCTCGATTCCGGTTGTAACGATTTTATCGCAAAACCCATAAAAACAAAAAAATTCATCGCACTTATCGATAAGTATTTATCAAAATAGTGTTTAATGAATACACTAACCGCAGAGGGCGCAGAG
>CAYQPP010000205.1:0-6963 GCA_964419235.1 uncultured Bacteroidales bacterium | reverse complement strand
AAAACGGTTTATTTTTATGTAATGAAGGTATTATTATATTTGCAGGTCAAAAAAAACAATTATGGTAGTTACCTTTATTCTTATAACCGCATATATTTTAATGCCTGCATTATTAATTTATTTATGTGAGAGGTTTGTTGTTTTTGAAAAAATAGGGGCGGTTTTACTTGCTTATGCGTTGGGGTTACTGCTTGGCAATATTGGGTTGGTTGAAAATATCAGTGGTTATAAACAAGTACAAGAGGCTTTAAATAATTTAACAATTCCTTTGGCGTTACCACTTTTGCTTTTTTCGCTCGATATTAAAAAATGGTTTAAGGTTGCAGGCAAGGCAGTTGTGGCACTGTTTGTTTTGCTTTTTAGCGTTGTTGTTTCGGTTACTCTTGGCTATTTTATTTTTAACGATAGTATTAATGATGCATGGAAAATTAGCGGTATGCTAATGGGTGTATATTCAGGCGGCACTCCAAATTTGGCAGCTGTTCAGGCAATGCTCAATGTAAGTCCCGAAAAATTTATAACAATAAATACAATAGATATTTTTGTTTCGGCAATATATTTATTGTTTTTAATGACATTGGGGAAAGTGCTTTTCCGTAAATTTTTACCTAAATATAAAAGTAATGGTAATACTAATAAGTTAAACAATTATGATGATGAAACCAATTATAAAGGTATTTTGCAAAAAAAGCATGTATTGCCAATTTTTAAGGCAATAGGTTTTTCAATTATAATTGTAGCTATTTCAATAGGTTTTAGTTTTTTAATTACCGGCAGTATCTCAATGTTGGTTTTAATTTTATCTATTACAACATTGTCTATTGCGGCATCGTTAATAAAATATGTTAACCAAATAAAATATACTTTTCAAACGGGTATGTATTTTATTGTAGTATTTTGTATGGTGGTAGCATCAATGGCAAATGTTAGTGAGCTTGGCGTTTCGGCCGGAAATATTTTAAAATATATATCGTTTGTTGTTTTCGGAGCATTAATAATAAAGCTATTGCTAAGCAAACTGTTTAAAATTGATGCTGATACTTTAATTGTTGCTTCTACAGCATTAATATGCTCACCACCATTTGTGCCGGTTATGGCAGGGGTGTTAAAAAACAAGCAGGTAATTGTAACCGGATTAACAATTGGTATTATTGGTTATGCAGTTGGTAATTATCTTGGGGTTACCATAGCTTATATTTTAAAAATGTTTTAGTTAACCTGTATTTACCTTTGGTAAATTTTTTCAAAATTTGTTATAACCTTAAATTTGCAATTGTTAAAGTTAAATGCTTGATAGTCGCGGCGTGAGTTCTTTTTGAAAGTCTTACATTTTATTATTATAATTATTTTTAAATCAATAACTCACACTGCGACTTGCGTATCTAAGGTATAACACCAAGATATTATATAATTGGGTTATCCATTTAGTTCTCAAAGTTTTGATAGGATAATTTGTATTTAGTGTAGATAGGTCAATATAATATTCAATAAACAATAATAAAGTGAACAACAAAAAAATTGAACTATGGTGTATTAATCATTATCTGATTATTAAGCAGCTATGCGATTATAGTAAATATCAATCATTAAATAAAAATAATACTGAAAAATACAGTTTAATGTTGAAAATTGTATATTGAGTGTTGAATTTTCATTTTTGTAAATTAAGATGCGACTTAATTGGGTACTCAATTATATAAAAACACAATATGCCAATAAGAGGTAGGTGTTATTTGTGAAAAATAATGAATAATACAGGCTAAAATAAAAAGTTCAGTCCTATATACAATCCCATACCTCCATCTTGCTTATTTGCCGGAAAACCCATATCGGCTGCAATAATAAAATTCTGGTTCATGGCAATGTGCAGTCCTGCACCGTATGTTATATGCAGTTTGTCTTTTTCATCTAAAAAATAATCAGACATAACCTCGCCCGGACCAAGCACAACTCCACTCAAATCAACTTCACGCTCTTGAATAACCTGCCCTAAATCCATAAACGGGTTTAACGCAAGGTAGATGTTCTGTTTTTTGAATACAAATTGTGTAAACTTCCAGCGGAGCTCAAAATTACCATACCCAACAGATTTACCTACAACACGGTTGCGTACCATACCACGTACGGTTTTTGAACCGCCCAACCCATCAGAATTTGATGATTTGGTAAATGAACTAACCATATATGGTAGTGCATAAAAAGGAGCATCGCCGGCTATAATACCTTGATAACCTAAACGATATGCAAATGATAAACTATTTTTAATAATAGTGAAGTATTGCCTGTGCGTAATTGCAACTTTAGTGAATGTGAAATCTTTATTAAATGATTGCATTATAACAGCTTCGCTCCATATTCCTTTCATTGGGTTTGGCTCGTTATCGCGGTTGTCATACACAATTCCACCTTTCAGGTTAGTGAAAAAACCGCCGTTTTTCTCTTTTTCAGAAATTATCCCCCAATCTATATAGTTATCATAAAGGGTATTGGTATCAGGCAGTACATCATTTCCGGTTTTATTTTTATTAAGATTATTTATATCAACTGTTGATATATCAACATTTAAAAGGCTAAGGCCAACAACCCAATTTATATTTTTAATGCCTGTTTTACCTTGAAAATCAAATTTTGTCCTTAGGGCATTTCTTTTGTGCTTATAAAACATTCGGGTTTTGTAATCAGAATCATAATGGGAATCATCTTCCCAATTCTTAAAATATACAGCTTGATAGCCGTTAAATCCATAAAAATCAAGGGCTTGCTCGGTTAAATATGAAATATCAGCAGTTAAGCGTACATTTGGTATCAAATATTTTGAATCGTAAAAAAAACGAAAAACACCACTCCCTTTTGTGTATCTGCTTATTTCAGCATAAATTGAGTGATAATACTCAGGATAAACCGAGCCGTCGCCGTATTGGTAAAGATTTACAAGGGCACCATATTGCAACCCCAAATCGGTATTATATGTAATGGTAGGCAGGGCACCAAAACTCCAGCCTGTTTTAACTTCTTTTGCCTTAGTTTCTTTTACCTGAACAGTATCTTGCCCATATGCAAAACCTGATGCAGTTAAAAAAACCACACCCAATAAAAACAATTTAATTGATTTCATATTATTCTGTTTAATTTGTTACAATGAATGCTAAATCATGAAATTTCGGTTTTAAATATAACCTTAATTTTCTAAAAACACTTTATTTATACTCAATTATTGCGAGTTAATTATTTACCAAGTTACTATTTCTGTTTTAAAATAGACATTTTTTTTAGGCTGTTAGTTTTGTATTTTATACTTTCGGAACTTTAATAATAGCTTTACAAATTACTTAAAAACACACATGAAAACACTATTTATAAACATAAAAAAATTGGTTCAGGTTGAAGATGCACCAAAAAAATGGGTGGCAGGTAAAGACATGGGCAAATTGCCGGTAATCGAAAATGCTTACTTGTTGATAAGTGATGACAAAATTGAAGATTTTGGTAAAATGGAAGATGTGCCAAAATTGAATAATGAACAATCGGTAACAGAGGTTGATGTTGCAGGGCGAATGATTTTGCCTGCATTTTGCGACTCGCACACACATTTGGTTTATGCCGGCAGCCGCGAGATTGAATATGTCGATAAAATAAAAGGACTGAGTTATGAGGAGATAGCAAAAAGGGGTGGAGGTATTTTAAATTCGGCAAAAAGGATGGAGCAGGCATCGGAAGATGAACTGTATGAAAGTGCATTGCAGCGCATTACTGAAATTGCAGGGTTTGGAACAGGTGCAGTAGAAATAAAAAGCGGATACGGCCTAACTACCGATACCGAATTGAAAATGCTGCGGGTAATAAAAAAACTGAATCAAAGCACGCCATTACATATTAAAGCTAATTTTCTTGGCGCACATGCAGTACCCGCAAAATACCGAGGGCGGCAATCGGAATACGTTGATTTGGTAATAAACGAAATGATACCGCAAGTGGCTTCGGAAAAACTTGCCGATTATATTGATGTGTTTTGCGACAAGGGTTTTTTTACCGTTGATGAAACCGATAGGATTTTAGAGCAAGGGGCAAAATATGGATTAAGGCCAAAAATCCATGCAAATGAATTGGATTACTCAGGAGGAATTCAGGTTGGCGTAAAACACAATGCGCTCTCGGTTGACCATCTTGAGTTTGTTGGCGATGCCGAAATAAAAGCACTTCTAAACTCCGAGACTATGCCAACCGTATTGCCCGGGGCGGCATTTTTTCTAAACATGCCATATTCTCCTGTCCGCAATATGATTAACAGCGGGCTGCCTGTTGCTTTGGCATCTGATTATAACCCGGGGTCGTCGCCATCGGGTAATATGAAATTTATTATGAGCCTTGGATGCATAAATTACAAAATGACCCCCGAAGAGGTAATTAACGCAACCACAATTAACTCGGCATATGCCATGGGGCTGCAAAAAACACACGGGTCAATTGCGCAAGGCAAAGTTGCAAACATTTATATAACAACTGAAATTAATGGTTACGAATATTTACCATATGCATATTCAAGCAATTTGATTGAAAATGTAATGCTTAACGGAGAATTTATTTAATAAAAAGAATTCCACGAGGCTTTGCCATGGGGATAGTTAACTTTAAGGATTTTATTTATTTGAAACTCATTCCGAAAGGAATCGGGACAGGTTATTTGGGATTATTATTTACAATCGGTTTCATAAAAAATGGCTATATATAATAAATATATGTATAAAAAAGGTTTTTAGGATACGGTATCCATAGGATAGTTGTTGAAAAAATCAAACATCAGCCCGTGTTCCGCTTTAGTAGATAGACTCTATAAAGTCAGTTTTTTTGAAAATAGAAACAAATAAAGCCCTGAAAGGGCGTAATATCGTAGCATGGGGCAGCGCCCCATGAATAAGTGATAGTAGAATTTTTAGCGTTCTGCACAGTAAAATCAATTTGGAAAGTAGAATATCTCCAGAACGCAATTAATGAGATTTATTAAGTTTATGGATAGACTCTAATTAATACTTATCCATAAAGTCAAGAGTTTAAACTATAAAAATCGAATTTAAGCCTATGTCTCGAATTTGACTCGGGAAACATGATTGTAACTATTACCAAACAACAAACTATAAAATTATAAACAGATGAAAAAACTTATTGAATGTGTTCCTAACTTTAGCGAAGGGAACGATATGAACATTATCAATCAGATAACAGCAGAGATTGAAGCAGTTGATGGGGTTAAACTTATTGATGTTGACCCCGGAAAGGCTACCAACCGTACCGTGGTTACAATGGTGGGTACTCCCGACGAAGTGTGCGAGGCAGCATTTAGGGCTATAAAAAAGGCAGCCGGCTTAATTGATATGACCAAACACAAGGGGGCACACCCGCGTTTTGGCGCTACCGATGTTTGCCCGCTAATACCTGTTGCAAATATAACAATGGACGAAACGGTTGAGTATGCCCATAAATTGGCCGAAAGAATTGGCAACGAGTTGCAGATTCCTATCTACTGTTATGAATCGGCAGCAACTGAGCCAAAACGGAGAAACCTGTCGGTATGCCGAAGCGGCGAATACGAAGGGCTAAAAGAAAAACTGTCAAATCCTGATTGGAAGCCTGATTTTGGGCCTTCGGAATTTTCTGATAAAATTGCTAAAACCGGAGTAACAGCCGTTGGTGCACGAAATTTTTTAATTGCCTATAATGTAAACCTCAATACCACCTCAACACGTAGGGCCAACGCCGTAGCTTTTGATGTTAGAGAGAGGGGGAGGGCAAAAGTTGACCCGAAAACTAAAAAACCTGTATTCGATGAAAAAGGGAACAAGGTATTTGCCCCCGGTTTGTTAAAATCGGTAAAGGCCATCGGCTGGTTTATCGAGGAGTTTGGGATAGCCCAAATATCAATGAATCTAACCGATATTTTGATAACTCCGTTACATGTGGCTTTCGATACCGTGTGCGACCGTGCACAAGCACGAGGTTTAAGGGTATCGGGTAGTGAATTGGTTGGCGTTTTGCCTTTGGATGCAATGCTTGAAGCCGGAAGGTATTTCTTGCGTAAGCAAAAACGTTCAGTTGGGGTTTCCGATAAGGAGCTTATAAAAATTGCGGTAAAATCATTGGGGTTAGATGAGTTATACCCTTTTGAGCCCGATAAAAAGATTATTGAATACATTCTTGACAATGATGCAAAAAAAGGCAAAAAGCAGTTGGTCGATATGACACTTGTTGAGTTTGCCGACGAAACAGCATCAGAATCGCCTGCACCGGGTGGTGGTTCAATTGCAGCCTATATGGGTGCATTAGGAGCTTCGCTTGGCGGAATGGTTGCAAATCTGTCATCGCACAAGCGTGGATGGGATGATAGGTGGGAGGAGTTTAGTAATCATGCCGAAAAGGCAAAGCACTACCAAACACGGTTATTAAAAATGGTTGACGAGGATACAAATGCATTTAATAAAATTATGGATGCCTTTGGTTTGCCAAAAAAATCAGACGAAGAAAAGGCTATCCGCTCAAAGGCAATTCAAGATGCCACAAAATATGCCACCGAAGTGCCTTTTGAAACCATGAAGCTCTGCTTTGAATCAATGCAGGTTATGAAAGCCATGGCTGAAAACGGTAACCCAAACTCGGTAACCGATGCCGGAGTAGGGGCAATTGCTGCAAGAGCAGGTGTTTTAGGAGCATTTTTAAATGTTAAAATTAATGCAGCAGAACTTGCCGATAAAAGTTTTGCGGCAGATATAATTAATAAAGGCGACGATATAATGAATAAAACCAATCAGTTGGAAAATGATATATTGAAAATTGTAGAAGGCAAAATATAGATTTAATTGAAAACTATTTTCTTTTCATAGTAGTTTATTTACATTAATTTATAGCATTAAAAAAAAGGGCATTCATTTATTATGATGCCCTTTTTTAATAGGAGCTAAAACAATCAACACT
>CAYQPP010000204.1:5812-6984 GCA_964419235.1 uncultured Bacteroidales bacterium | reverse complement strand
AAACTCCAAATTTGTATTTATTGATGTCTCAACATTTTGAATAAACTGCACATAATCAATATTCCCAAGTTTATATGCCAAAGTAGTAGCCGAAATTTGCTTCTTCGACAGGGGGACAGCCTCTTTTTCGTAATAATTAAGCACATCTTTCAGCACCATATATCTGCTCAACAGTTGATTATACTGAGCATTTATTTCAAGTTTTTTTTGCTCAAACTGCTTTTCGGCAATGTTGTAATCAAGTTTGGCGGCTTTTGTTTTACCCGATTGAGCAAAAAACAGCAAAGGCACCGATACTCCCACTTGCCAAGCATAAAACCCCGATGCTCCGTCAATACTTTGATTGGCATACTCCAAATTCAATTTGGGCAAATAACCCGCCTTTTGAGTTTTCCACTGTTTTTCGGCTATTTCGGTTTCTGCCGAATAATAAGAGAGTAATACTCCGTGTTTTGCCGAATCGCCAGTAGTTGCAGGTTTATACGCATTCGCAATTACGCCTTTTTCGTCAATATCAAACAGCGTATTTATAAATAAATATTGATTTAACAACTGCAAAGCGGCTTTATAGTCACTTTCGGCTTTTTTTATGTTTATTTTCATCTGCTTGTTTTTTGCCGAAGCCGACAAATACTCAATTTGCGAAGTTTGTTGCAAATCAAATTTTAATTTAGCCGCCTTTTCAAACCCTGCATATAAGGTATCTATTGCTTTATACAGCAACCACTGTTGTTTGGCAATAACAGCATTGTAATACAAACCCGATACCGTGCGTTCCAGTTCTGCCTGTGTTAAATTGAGTTTTATTTCGGCTTTTTTTATTTCGGCTTTCGCCAAATTACTTTTTGCAGCGATAGAAAAAACATCAATATCCGATTGTGAAATACCGATATTATTTTTTATCCCGAGCGAACCGTTGCCAACTTCTTCAACTCCCGTATAAACGGTAGTTGTTCCCAAATCAACAGCTGTTTTTTTCACTGCTTTTTGTTTTTCTACTCCCAAACGAGCTGCTTCCATAACAGGATAATTTTTTACGACAGTGTTTATTGCTTGTTGCAATGTCACTGTTGTATTTTGGGCTTTGCTTACATTGCACGTTACAACGAACAGACAAACGGCAGCAAATATTTTTATTGTTTTTATCATCTGTTTAAATTTTAATTATTAAA
>CAYQPP010000204.1:2485-5712 GCA_964419235.1 uncultured Bacteroidales bacterium | reverse complement strand
ATATACTCTTAACTTCTCTCATCTATATTCGTTTTTACCGGTTTGTAAATTAATTTGTATAAAACGGGCAATACAATAAGCGTAAGCAAAGTTGCCGTAATCATTCCGCCGATAACAACAGTAGCAAGAGGTCGTTGCACTTCGGCACCTGCCGATACCGATACTGCCATCGGTAAAAATCCGAGAATATCGGTTGAGGCGGTAAGCAAAATAGGACGCAGTCGCCTTACCGAACCTTTTTTTATTATTTCGGATATTTTGCCTGTTCCGCTTTTACGTAGTTCGTTGAATCCGTTTATCAGCACCAGCCCGTTTAATACGGCTACTCCAAACAATACAATAAAACCTACTCCCGCCGAAATACTGAACGGCATACCTCTAAAATACAGCGACAATATTCCGCCCACAGCGGCAAGAGGCACTGCCGCATAAATCATAAGTGTTTGTTTAAGCGATTTTACCGCAAAAAATACAAGCATAAATATCAGAGCCAAAGCAAGCGGAACCACAAGCGTAAGGCGTTTTGTCGCTCTTTCGAGATTTTCAAAAGCCCCTCCGTATCTGATGTAATATCCTGCCGGAAGAGTTAACTCCGCATCAAGTTTTTTGCGAATCTCATTCACCAGCGATTTTATATCCCTGTCTTCAACATTTATTCCCACATAAGTTCGCCGGTTAGTATTGTCACGACTTATCTGCATCGGTCCGGGTTGGTAACTTATATCGGCAACCTCTTTCAGCGGTATTTGTGTTCCGTCGGACAGATTTACAAACAAGTTTTTGATATTCTCAACATCTTTGCGATGATACTTATCGAGCCTGACTACAAGATCAAACATTCTTTCACCTTCGTAAATACTTCCTGCCACTCCGCCGCTGAAAGCCGTCTCAATAATTCTGTTAAGTTCCGAAATGTTAAGTCCGTATCTTCCCAGTTTATTTCTGTCGTAATGAACAGTTATTTGCGGCAATCCGCGTGTTGCCTCGGCTTTAACACCCGCCACTCCTTCAATTCCCGAAACAAGTTTGGCAATTTCCGCCGCCTTGTCCGATAAAATATTCAAATCGTCGCCATACAGTTTTACAGCTATATCTTCGCGTATTCCCGTTAAAAGTTCATTAAACCGCATTTCAATAGGCTGCGAAAACTCATAGTTGATACCCGGAAAAACACTCACTTCGTTTTTTATAAGTTTAATCAACTCTTTTTTAGTTTCGGCTTTTGTCCAATTGTCTTTTGGCTTGAGAATCACAAAATTATCGGCTATATCAATGGGCATCGGGTCCATTGGCAAATCGGCAACACCAATGCGGCTTTGTATCGACTCTATTTCATCGGGAAACTTTTCGAGCAGAACTTTTTGAATACGGTCGGTTGTTCGGCTCACTTCACTAAGCGATGTGCCGGGTTTAAAAAACGATTGAAAAGCCATATCACCTTCATCGAGTTTGGGCATAAATTCCGACCCCAGTCGTGTCATAAAAAAAGCCCCTACAATTAGCATTATCAACGCACTTGCCAGCACCTTGTTTGTGTTTCGCAATATTGAATCAACAATACGGGAATAAAATTTTTCCGCTTTCGCGATGACTTTATCGCCCCACAGAGTTTTTTTGTTTTTCGGCGGTTGCAAAAACGTAGCCGTCATCATAGGAATATATGTTAAACACAGCAAAACCACACCGAGAACGGCAAAGGCAAAAGTCATAGCCATAGGTTTAAACATTTTTCCTTCAACACCTTGCAATGCCATTATGGGAATAAAAACAATAAGTATTATCAACTGACCGAAAAATGCGGAGTTCATCATTTTGCTTGATGATTTAAAAGCCAGTTCATCGCGTTTATTTTGCGGAAGTTTGTTGCCGACAAACTCATTTTTATGCAGATAAAAAATCATACTTTCGATAATAATTACCGCTCCGTCAACCAAAATACCGAAGTCTAACGCTCCGAGACTCATAAGGTTTGCCCACACTCCGAATATTCGCATCATTATAAATGCAAAAAGCATAGCCAGCGGAATGGTTGATGCCACAATAAAACCGCCGCGAACATTTCCCAAAAACATAACAAGCACAAAAATTACTATCAAAGCACCGATACCGAGATTTTCGGCAACGGTTGACGTTGTGCTCTTTATAAGGCGACTGCGGTCGAGAAACGGCTTTATCTCAACTCCTTCGGGCAACGATTTTTGAATAAGAGCCATTCGCTGTTTTACGCTTTTAATAACATCGTTTGAATTTTCGCCTTTGAGCATCATAATAATTCCACCCACCGCTTCGCCCTTTCCGTCTTTTGAAAAAGCACCGTAGCGAACAAAACTTCCGTATTTAACATCGGCTACATCGCGAATAAAAACAGGTTGTCCGTTTTTGGTTGTTACGGGAGTATTTTTAATATCATCAATAGAGCGTATAAGCCCTTCGCCACGAATAAAGTTTGCCTGATGATTTTTTTCGATATATGCACCGCCCACATTCTCATTATTGTTTTTCAGAGCGTTAAAAATATCGGTTATGGTGATTCCCATACTTCGCAGTTTGTCGGGATTTACCGCCACTTCAAACTGTTTTCGTCTTCCACCGAAAGAGTTTACCTCAACCACTCTGGGCAACATTGCCATTTGCCGTTTTACTATCCAATCCTGCATTGTCCGCAAATCCATATCGTTGTAAACGGTGTCATATCCGGATTGCACTTCAAGGGTATATTGATAGATTTCACCTAGTCCTGTGCTTATGGGTGCCATAAACGGGTTGCCGAAACCTTCGGGAATTTTCTCTTTTACTTCGGCAAGAGCTTCGCTTACAAGCTGTCGCGGAAGATATGTGCCGGCGTTGTCGTCAAACACAATTGTTACCACCGACAATCCGAAACGAGAGATACTTCGTATTTCTATTACATCGGGCAAATTGGCTACAGCCAACTCTACCTGATAGGTTACAAATTGCTCAATATCTTCGGTTCCCAAGTTTGGAGCAGTAGTAATTACCAATACCTGATTGTTGGTAATATCGGGAACGGCATCAAGCGGCACTTTGGTCATTGAATATATTCCGCCGATTATCAAACCGATGGTCATCAGCCATATAAGTGCCTTGTTTTTTATTGAAAATGAAATTATACTGTTTATCATATTAGTTGAAAGTTGTTTTTAATGATACAATTATTCAATGATTTAATGGTGTAATGATACAATGCGATAATGCAGAAATAAGCA
>CAYQPP010000204.1:0-2385 GCA_964419235.1 uncultured Bacteroidales bacterium | reverse complement strand
TTCTACTAAAAGGGAGAGCCGCGAACGGGGAGTGATTTTATAAAATCGGTTTTTTTGTGTAAAATAACTTTTACAAGCAAATACTCTATTGATTGTATAAAACCTTGATGATTATTTTCAACTTTTGGTAAGTCAAACAAAGCATTTACAACAGGACTTGCAATATCAACAACAAACTTTGCCGACGATAAATTATTTACAAGAAAACAGTGTGCATCAGCATGCGAATGGTGACTGTGCGAATGATGCAAGTGAACTTCTCCGTTGTAATGATGGTCGTGCGGAATAGCTGAATGCAGGATTATAAACAGTCCCGCAAGGAGTAATATACTTTTTATGTAAATTTTTTTATCCACCTGTTGTATTTTGTGCAAATGTAAGTATTTTTTTAAATAAACATGCAGACAGTAAAATTTGTTTAAAACAGTGATAGAACTTGTAAAAAAATGATGACAAATAATAAATAAGATTTAATTATCTTTGCAATAAGATACAAAACCATAACATATGAAAAATATTGCTGTTATTTTAGCAGGAGGGAAAGGTGTTCGTTTGGGAAACAGTAAACCGAAACAATTTTTAAAAGTTGCCGGAAAATTAATTATTGAACATTCTATAGCAGCATTTCAAAATCATGAATTAATAGATGAGATTGCTGTTGTTTGCCATAAAGACTATATTTCAACAATTAAAGATATTGTTAATAAAAATCAATTTACAAAAGTTAAAAAATTTTTAAACGGAGGAGAACAAAGAAGCGATTCATCGCTAAGTGCCATTAATGCATATTCTCATAACAATAATATTAATCTGATATTTCATGACGCTGTTCGTCCTTTGGTTTCGAAAAAAATAATTACCGAATGTATAAAAGCGTTAAATAAATATAATGCTGTTGCTGTTGTTATTGATTCAACTGATACAATCTTTGAGGTGAAAGATAATTTTATAACAACCATTCCTAACCGAAACTATCTGAAAAAAGCCCAAACACCACAGGCATTTAAACTTGATACCATAAAAACAGCTTATGATTTAGCATTAAAAGACTCTAGTTTTCAATCGACGGACGATTGCGGTGTTGTAAAAAAATATCTCCCCGATGAACCTGTTTTTGTGGTAAATGGTGACGAAATTAACATTAAACTTACCTACAAAGAAGATTTGTTGTTGTTGGAAAAATTGTTTCAGTCAAAAAAATAAATTAATTTGATTTTACTTTATCTATCCAAAGTTGTGTTTTACCGACAAGTGCAATTTTTACTGTATTAACATCCGATGAAAACTTTGAAATCGGAATTTTCTCCCAATGCCAATTTTTTGGAATAAATTTTTTAGTTAAATATTTATTACCATTTACATAAATATCAATTTTGCAATAAGAAACACCTTTTTGGGTAGAACCTAAAACATGATATAAAAAATCTCGCTTACCTTTAAACTCAAATTCCATATATCCGTTAATTTCCGAAATACGCCAATGATTTTTATATACAGTGTCATATTCCGCTCCTCTATAATCAAATTTAATATTCTTTTTTTTATAAGTTGATGTGGAAAAATCTATTGAAAATTTTTTATTTGTAAGATCACCCTTTTTATTTATAGATTTAGAACTCTGATTACTCTTTTTTAAAACAAATTGTGCAATATTAATATTACCTGTATCACCCAAAACCCTATATCCAAACCAGTAAGGTTTGGATTCTAATGATTTTAAATCAATTTTAAATTCTTTATTTGCTGAAACAACACCCTTAAATATTCTTTTTTCTCCATCATCCTTTGACATATCAAAAATAAAAACCTCAATTGACGGATTACCGGCAGGTAGTTTTTTTATAGGGTTGCAACCACAATAAACAATATCATTACTTTCGTAAATTGCCTGCGATAATGATTCACATGGACGTGGAACCGGTTTTTGAACTGTGCAACTAAATAGAGCGATAAAAAAGAAATAGAGCAAATTTTTCATATGATGTTTAATCTTGATATAACGGGGATTTTACTTAAAGCAAAATCCCCGTTTGCATAATTAAATAAGTCTGAGAGCATTTTATTGGTAAATTACTCCTAAAACAAAATTTTTTTTATTTATTAAGTTTCCAGTCAATAATTACCACTTCTCCACTATTTAAATTTTGATATTTTGAGAAAATCCAATTGCCATTACCCCCACTAATCTGAGCTTTACCTCTTACTTGTCCTAATTCTACATCTTCAAATATTGTTTTAGAATTATGTAGCACAACTCTTTCCGACGATCAATTTCCAAGTCTGTCTTCAATAGCAACAGAAATTGAACTTCCCGTACTGTTTTTTACTTCTACACTCCCTTTTGATAAATCTTCACAAGAAAATGAAATTAAAATTATACTTAAA
>CAYQPP010000203.1:0-7006 GCA_964419235.1 uncultured Bacteroidales bacterium | reverse complement strand
AAATATTCTTCGGCACAAAACTAAAAACCTATACTGCTTTTTAGCCTGCCAACCGGATACCGCATATAAGTTTTCTCAAAATACGGCGAGCTACGGTATATTATTCGCATCTGCCTATAAGTATCTTTCAATAGGGTCGAATCCATTTTTATGGCTACTTCAATCTTCTTTTTTAACCCCGGCGTGGTGTCTAAAATTTGCATGGCGCGCTCCTCAAAAACAAACGGCGAAAAGTATTCGCGGCTCTGCAAAACCTCGTCAAATAAATTCCACGAAAAATACGAATCGGGCGCTGTGGGCTCTAAAGCCTGAATAATATACAGTTTTTTGCGCCCTTTTACAGGAACTATATAATCGCCCTTATAAAAATCAACCTTCATGGTTTTTGTTAATGTAGTTACATTATAGTGCGGATAGTGTCCGTTATAAGGTGTTTTGTACGTTTCAAAACCATCAATATAATACATATCCAATTCAATGGTGGTGTCATTTGTCAATCTATGCATATTAACCCTGTTTAGCCGCAAACGCTTTACCGCTTCGCGCCAAGCCTGTGGTACTATGTAATATGCAGGAGCAGTAACAGTAAGCGCGGGGTCAAAATGGTTAAAATACTTTATTTGCTTTGCATAGGGTTTGTTGCGGTTATAGTATAACAGCGGTTCGCCTGTAAGCTTACTTGGCGGATAAGAGGCTTCATACCCATAAAAAGTAATTGTATCGTATTTTGATGAGTCAATTTTCCAAGTTAATACAAAATCATTCTGTTTTTTAAAATAATTGTTTGCCTTACTTCGCATTTCGGCAATTTCGTCGGCATTAGTGCCGGTATATTCAAGCAGACAGTGCATAAAATCGAGGCACGAAAGCACTCTGTCTTCAAAAGGTTTAAATATATGGTTTTCGGTCATAAACGACAGCGTGTTAAAAAGCGATGTGTAACCGGTTGAAAACCTCGGCGTTTCAATAAACTGCTGAAATCCGTTATCGGGTGGCTTACGCCAAACATGCACATATGGACACATAAGATATTTACTTTTTTTACCCATCATTTTATAAAGAGCGGGGCGCATTGTTTTATCTAAATAACTACCAAGCACAGGTGGCAAATCCTGATGCGCCGTAGTAATAAGGGTAAGTGTTTGTTGATGATCGGAGCCATCGGTGGTATGTGTTTCAAGAAAAACGTCGGGCTTCCATTTATGAAAAATCTCGGTAAACGATTGTGCGTTTTTTGTTTGGCAAATCATATAGTCGCGGTTTAGGTCAATATTACGGGCGTTTCCACGAAACCCACACTCCTCGGGGCCATTTTGGTTGGCGCGGTTATAAGCGCTACGGTTAAGCATACCGCCAATATTGTATGCAGGGATAATACAAACCACAACATTTTTTAACACCTTGCTTATTGAGTCGTTTTTATTTAAAAGTTGTGCCGCCAACTGTAAACTGGCTTCCATACCTGCCGGCTCGCCGGGGTGTATTCCATTATTAATAAGTATAATACGCATATTTCGCTTACGCAAAGCCTTAGGGTTAAACTCTTTGCTTTTGCTAATTACAAACAGCTGCAAAGGCTTGCCCGAATCGGTTTTGCCGTAGGTTAACAACTGTGCTTTTTCCGAGGCATCGGCAAGTTTTTGATATTCAGCAATAAGCTGGTAATAAGTTAAGGTTTTATTCTGCTCAAAAACTTTTGGAGGATTTATTTGTGCAAAAAGGGTTAACGAGGCAGTCAACAGGAATAAAAGGCTTGTAATTCGCATTTTAGTATAATTATTAATAAATAATGCAATAAAACACTAAATTTATAGAAAAAATATTCTAATCAAACATAGTATCAAATTAAATCGCAATACAATGAAAAAATATTCTATCCTGTTAGGGTTGTTGTTGTTGTTATTGCCACAACTCTTAAAATCGCAAAATACCGCAACACCTGCTTTTATTACCGACAGCATTGATAATTACATAAATAAAACAATAAGCATGTGGCAAATTCCCGGATTGGCAATAGGTATTGTTAAAGATGGTAATATTATTCTTGAAAAAGGCTACGGAGTAAGCAAACTCGGCGAAAATAACATGGTGGATAAAAACACCCTGTTTATGATAGGTTCAAACACCAAAGCCTTTACGGCAACAGCCTTAGCTATGCTTGAGGATGATAAAAAATGTTCATTAAACGATAAGGTAGTAAAATGGCTGCCACAATTTAAAATGCACGATACTTGGGTAACAAAAAATGCAAACCTAACCGATATTCTTTGCCACCGCTTGGGGTTCGAGACTTTTCAAGGCGATTTTATGTATTTTGATTCCGATTTATCCGATTCGGCAATGTTTGAAAAAATAGGAAGCATTAAACCAATGTATGATTTCAGAACAAAATGGGGCTATTGCAATGCAGGCTTTTTTGTTGCTGGCAAAGCCATTGAAGCCATTGCCGGAAAAGAGTGGGGGGCATTTTTGCAAGAGCGCATTTTTAACCCCTTACAAATGAACCGCACATTTACAAAAGTTAACGATATGCGCATAGTTCCGAACGCCTCAACCGGACATTCGTTTGTTAACAATACATTAAAACCAATACCTTACGGAGGATTGGATTTGCTTGGCCCTGCAGCAAGTATTGGCTCGTGTGTTGCCGATATGGACAAATGGACAATGGCACTATTAGACAGCGGAAAATTTGAAAATAACGTTATAATTCCACAAAAAACTATTGAACGAACCCGAAAACCTGAAAGCATAATCGGAAACGGGCGGCATGCCTATAATAAAAACATATTTAAACTATACGGCTTAGGCTGGCAACTGTCCGATTACGAGGGCATAAAAATGGTTTCGCATACAGGCGGCGTGCATGGATATGTTACATCGGTTACATTGGTGCCTAAGTACAACTTAGGTATTGTAATATTAACCAATACCGACCAAAATTGGGCTTACGAAGCTTTAAAATGGGTAATTGTTGATGCATTTATGGATTTGCCTTACCACGACTATTGCGGAAACTGGCACAACTATTTTCAAAAAAAAATTACAAAAGACAGTCTGCAAATACAACAATGGCACGACTCGGCAAGTATGAGTATTAAAACAACATTGGCATTAAATAAATATGCAGGCAACTATACCAGCAATGTTTACGGAAAAATTGAACTTAAAGCCGAAAAAGGATACCTGTTAATGACATTAGAGCACCACCCCGAGTTAACCGGAAAATTGGAGCACATTGGCAATAACCGGTTTTTGTGCACCTACTCAAACAGTGCCTATGGAACAAAAGTATTGCCATTTATAATTGATGGCAAAAAAGTAAAATCGTTTACATTAAGCGTTGCTGATAATCTTGAATTTACTACCTATGAGTTTGTTAAAAATTAGAATATTATGTTTTTTAAAAGCAAAAAACCTGATTTTTACAACTAATCACAAAACAAATTATTTATATATTGCTCACCTTATAAATTATAAGCAGATGAAATTATTAAACCTTACAATTGTTGCTGCAGTACTATTTACAATGTTTTTTACATCGTGCGAAACTATTGAAGAAAAGGCCGCCCGTATCCACAAAAAGGTTTTTACGCTCGATTCGCATACCGACACACCATTACGGTTTGTGAATGACGATTTTGATATTGCAATTGAACACAATGCTCATGAAGGAGGTGGAAAAATTGATATTCCACGCATGGAAAAAGGGGGTTTAGATGCAATATTTTTTGCAGTATTTATTGGACAAGGCTCACGCGATAGTTTGGGAAATACAAAAGCCTTTAAAAAAGCCGATAAAATATTTGATGCTATTTATAAAGCAGCTAATGACAACTCAACAAAGATTGAAATAGCACTTAATCCTAATAGTGGCTATAAATTAGAAAAAGAGAACAAAAAAGCTATTTATATTGGTATTGAAAACGGATACCCATTGGGTAATAATCTTGATAATATTAATTATTTCTATAATAGAGGAGCGCGCTATATAACTTTGGTGCACACAAGTAATAACGATATTGCCGACTCGTCAACCGATAAAAAAGGACCTGAGTTTAATGGATTGTCGGAATTTGGCGAACAAGTAGTACAACGCATGAACCAACTCGGCGTTATGGTTGATGTGTCGCACGCTTCCGATTCGGCTTTTTACGATGTTATACGAATTTCAAAAGTGCCAATAATTGCATCGCACTCATGCTCAAGGGCTTTGTGCAACAACCCCCGCAACCTAACCGATGATATGTTGCGTGCGCTTGCCCAAAACGGAGGCGTTGTGCAAATGTGTATTTTAAGCGATTATGTTAAAGAATTGCCACAAAGCGAAAAACGCGACAGCGCCGTAAAAGCATTTAGGGCAAAACACTCAAACTGGGAAAATTACACCCCCGAACAACGCAAACAAGGTATTCGCGATTGGTATCAATTAGATGTTGATTTTCCGCCAAATTTGGCAAATGTACAAGACGTGGTTGACCACATTGACCATATGGTGCAAATAGCCGGTATTGACCACGTTGGCATTGGCACCGACTTTGACGGCGGCGGCGGTGTTACGGGCTGTTTTGATGTGTCGGAAATGGGAAACATTACCCTTGAGCTTGTAAAAAGGGGATATTCAGAAGAAGAGATAGGGAAAATATGGGGCGGCAACTTTATGCGCGTATTTAACGAGGTTGAAAAAAATAGCATAAAAAATAACAACCAAAATACAGAATCATTATAACTTAATGCAAACTAATAATTTATATATAAATCTATAATTTAAGTCTATGAAAAATAACATTACAAAATTTGCAGTATCGGCCATTTTGCTTTTTGGTTCGGTAATTAACGTTTTTGCCGAAGAGGTACAAAAAACCGAGATTTCTTCAATACTCGAAGTACAACAGTATAATCGCGCAATACACATTATGGCAATGCTATTAATTGGTTTCGGCTTTTTAATGGTTTTTGTTAAAAAATATGGGCGGTCGGCAATAACAGCTACTTTTCTTTTGGTTAGCGTGTCGATACCAATGTATTTGTCGATAAAAGGAATGGGTATTTTTGAGGGCAAAGGCGAAATTGAGCAGTTTATACTTGCCGAGTTTGGTGCTGCGAGCTTGCTAATTGCATCGGGCGCAATTTTAGGACGAATAAAAATGTACCAATATATGATACTGGGCTTGCTTTTTATCCCTTTCTATATTTTTAATGAATTGATAGTTGTTGACGACTATTTTAGTTTTGTGGGTAAGGTTGCCGATACCGGCGGCTCAATAGTAATTCATGCATTCGGGGCAATTTTTGGTATTGCTGCCGCAATATCGCTAACAACAAAAAAACATCGCGAAACCCCAATATTGGCCGATGCAACATCAGACAGGTATTCACTTTTGGGCAGTATGGTTTTATGGGTATTTTGGCCAAGCTTTTGTGCGGCATTAGTTCCCGTTGAGGCTATCCCCACAACTGTTGTAAATGTATTTTTGGCACTATGCGGCTCAACCATAGCAACTTACATAGTATCAGTATCAATAAGGGGTAAAATAAATGCTGCCGATATTGCCAATGCCGCACTTGCAGGCGGAGTTGCAATTGGTGCTACCTGCGATTATGCCACACACACCGAGGCTATGATTATTGGTGTTGTTGCCGGTGCCATATCAACAATAGGATTTGCTATTTTTCAAGAAAAACAAGAGAAGTTCCATAAAATTGTTGACACATGCGGAGTATCAAACCTACACGGAATACCGGGTATATTTGGCGGCTTGGCTGCAATAGTTGTTGTTGATGGGCTTGATGTTGCCGCACAGCTAAAAGGCATTTTGGTAACCGTTGTTTTGGCAATTGTTGCCGGATTATTATCGGGCAAAATTATTTCGCTTTTCGGAAAGCATGAAGAGATTTATAACGATGCCGCCGAATTTGAAGATGTTGAGTAAAACTGCTCTTTACTACCAAATCGTTTAAGCGAAACAGGTTTAGTAAGTAAAAATAATATCACCACAATAAATTGAAGTGATTTAAAAAAAAATTTAGCCACCTTCCGCCATTATCGCCTTTGACGATAATGGCGGAAACAAGGGTAGAATAATTATCATATCAGCCACCATGTTTTTAACATGGTGTTTTTCTATTCTCAACTGCAAATTTCTTACCCGCTAACCTGTCTCGCTTTAGCGGAACTTGTCTCGCTTTAGCGGAAACCAATAAAACTATATTTGAAATAAATCTCAGAAAGTTTATATTTACATAATAAAAATTAACAATTATTAATTTATTTAAAACCCCATCTATGAAAAGAACTAAAATTATTTTGACATTATTAATAGCAATGGCTATGTATGCTCAAGGTCAGGAAACTGAAGAACTTCCGGTGTTTACCGACAAAACCTCGTTAGGTATTGGAATAGGATTAGATTATGGCGGAATAGGAGGCAACCTGCTTTATTATCCTCACAAAAACGTTGGCGTATTTGCCGGAGTTGGGCATGCTTTGGCAGGCTTGGGATATAATATTGGGGTAAAAGCACGCTTATTGCCTTCAAAACCGGGAGGAAAAATCGCTTGGCACTTAATGGCCATGTATGGATATAATGCTGCTGTTTATGTGCAAGGAGGCACTCAATACAACAAACTGTTTTATGGGCCATCATTTGCATTAGGATTTGACCACAAAAAATCACCTGAAAAAAGAGGCTATTGGTCATTAGATATTATTCTGCCCATAAGAAGCAGCGAAGTCCAAGATTATTTTGATGATTTAAAAGAGAATCATAATGTTGAATTTAAAAATGGATTATTCCCAATTGGCATTTCATTTGGATATAGGATTGTTTTGGGCAGTTAAAACCATCTGTTCGGTTTATTAAACAATTGATATAAAAAACAGTCGGGGCTCGACTTACCGGTTTTAATCAAACGTGGTCGAATCCCGACTTTTTTATATCCTTTTTAAATAAAATAGGGTTACCCATTTAAGTCACATCTCAATTTACAAAAATGACAAACATTC
>CAYQPP010000202.1:0-7013 GCA_964419235.1 uncultured Bacteroidales bacterium | reverse complement strand
CAGCCCTGTAAGGGCGGAAGAGTTGATTGGGTAAGTATGCGGATAAGCATTTAATTTAATTACTTGGCTTTACAAAAAACTATTTTTCAAAAATAATCCAAACCTTATCTCAAAACCCCTATCCCACCTCGCTAAAGCGTTTAAGTTTTTTCTTATCCAAAATTATAAAATGCTTGCTGTCAACTTCAATAACACCTTCATCTTTAAAATCTTTAATTGCCCTCGACAGGGTTTCGGGCGAAAGCTGAGTAAGGTCGCTTAGGTCTCTTCTTGAAATGGTTAACATAAAATCATCGGATTTATAAATACGTTCACTCAAGCAAATAAGTATATCAGCCAATTTTCCGGCAACCTGTTTTTTTGTTAAGGTAACCATCCGCTCATACACCCTTGAAATCCAAACATTCAGATTAGCCAAAATAGAAGATGCAAACTTGCCATTCTGCTCTAAAAGGGTTTGAAAAGTATCGGCTTCAAACATGCAAAATTCCGAATCCTCATAAACCGTGCAAGAATAAGGATAAACCCTTTCATTATATAACGCCTCTAACCCGATAAAACTCTTTGATGGTTTAATGCAAAAAATAATATCTTTATTCGGATACTCTAAATAAGTTTTAACCATACCTTTTTTTAGGTACAATACTTTTGAAGCATAAACCCCCTGTTTACATATTATCTCCCCTTTTCTATATTTTACAGTCTTCGATTTGCTAAAAAGCAATTCCATCTGATTCTTCGCCAAAGGCATTAAACAATCTGATTTACACTCACAATCATCACATCCTATACAAGCCATCTAACTCAATTTTAATATTTGTTGTAAATATATTAAATCTTTATCAATTAAATTGTTGATGTGCATCAAAAACTAACTTATTGAGCTTGAAATAATCACATGATACCTCAATGTGTAAATACTAAAAATTGTAATTTATATGTAAGTACTTTTACCACAGGTTTTGACACAATAATTTTTATTTTTTTTAATCTATAAAGTATATGAATATAAAAGTAAAAAATTCTATTGCCACCATTCTATTTACGGTAGTTTTTCCATTAATGGTTTTGTGGCTTACGGTAGAACTCTCGGGCATTAAAAAAGCCGCACCCAAAGTTAATGTAAAGCTTAAGGCTGAACACACGCCATCTGTTGATCATTCGCAATTTGAAGTGCTTGCGCAAGATTTTAAATCGCCAAGAGATGTAACCGCAGCTTGTTTAGGCTGCCACAACGGCCGCGACGAAGAGATAATGGCAACTGCACACTGGAAATGGGAGCGCACAACAACCATACCCGGACGCGGCGAAGTTACCATTGGTAAAAAAAACATAGTAAATAACTTTTGTACCGGGGTAACCGGCAATAATGGCTCGTGCATGCGCTGCCATATTGGTTTGGCATGGGAAGATGAGACCTTCGATTTTGCCGACAACAAAAACATCGACTGTTTGGTATGCCATGATAATACCGACAGCTATTTTAAACAAAAAGGGCATTACGGCTGGCCTGCAACCGAAGAGACAGCAAATAAAGAGTATCAAGTGCCTGACTATCCTTATGTTGCACAAAACGTTGGTTTGCCAAACAAAAACAATTGCGGGGTTTGCCACTTTTATGGCGGCGGCGGCAACAATGTTAAGCATGGCGATTTAGAGCAGGCTATTGTTGGCTGCAAACGCGATGTTGACGTACATATGACCATCGAAGGCAAAGATATGGCTTGTATTGATTGCCATAAAACCGAAAAACATAACATAACAGGCAAGCTCTATTCTGTATCGGCAGCAAACGTAAACCGTGCCACATGCGAACAGTGCCACACCAACAAACCTCATAACGACAACCTGTTAGATGAGCATTACACAAAAGTTGCTTGTCAAACCTGCCATATTCCTGAATATGCAAAAGTAAATGCCACTAAAATGTGGTGGGATTACACTTCGGCAGGAAGGCTTACCGACGACGGTCACCCAATTGCAGAGAACGACGCCGACGGCAACCACAACTATATGTCAATTAAAGGCAATTTTGTTTGGGACAGCCATGTTAAACCCGAATATACTTGGTTTAACGGAACTGCCGACCATTTTCTTTATGAAGATACAATTAAAGAAATTCCTGTAAAAATTAACGAGCTGTTTGGCAACTATACCGATTCAGCATCAAAAATATGGCCTGTGAAAATACACCGCGGTCGCCAGCCTTTTGATGTCAACTACAAAACCATTATAAGCCTTAAACTTTGGGCACCCGAAAAAGGACAAGGTGCATTCTGGAAAGATTTTGACTTTGACAAAGCCGCTACAATCGGAATGGAACTTGCAAACCGTCCTTACAGCGGAGAGTACGAGTTTGTTGAAACAGAGGCATATTGGCCAATAAACCACATGGTGTCGCCAAAAGAACAGACCTTGGCATGTACCGAGTGCCACTCGCGAAAAAGCCGACTAAACAACCTTACCGATTTTTACCTACCAGGCCGCGATTACTCAGAGCCTGTTGACTATGCCGGCTTTGGAATTATATGGCTGTCATTAATTGGAGTTATAGGCCACGGGCTTATCAGAGTATTTATGTCGCTAAAACGAAAAGCAAACAAACAATAAGCAAATAAGAATAAAACTTAAAATACAATAAATTATGCAAAAAGTTAAAATATACAGCAAGTTCGAACGGTTTTGGCACTGGACACAAATGCTGCTCGTAATTTTATTAGCACTTACAGGTTTTGAAATCCATAACACATTTTCGCTATTTGGGTACGAACATGCAGTGAGGCTACACTCTGTTTCGGGCTGGGTATTTTTGGTGCTTACCATATTTGCCGCATTTTGGATGTTGGTAACAGGCCAAAGCAGGCAGTTTTTACCGGTACGCCGCAATGTTAAATCGCAAATATTGTACTACCTGTCGGGTATTTTCACAAAACAGCCGCACCCCGTGCCAAAAACAGCCGAGTGTAAGCTAAACCCACTTCAAAGGATAGTCTATTTCTCACTTATCATTTTAGTATTCCCTGTTCAGCTATTAACAGGTTTCCTTTATCTGTTTTTTCATTACCCCGATAGCCCTGTCGAAGTTGGTGGCGTTGGCATAATTGCCATAGTACACACAATTGGGGCATTCGCCTTAATGGCATTTATTGTTATACACCTGTATTTAATAACAACAGGGCACAAAGTCTTTACCAACCTATGGTCGATGATAACAGGTTATGAAGAACTTGAATGTGGCGAACAACCCGAAGAAAAAACACCTGAAACTAAAGAATAAAAAAAGCAAAGCAATTATAATAAATAATTAAAAACACAGAGAGATGAAAAAAATACAATACTTAGCAATTGCACTATTAATAGGCTTAATAAGCAGCTGCTCAAATAAAAAATCGGTTACCGTCGATGATATGATTAAAGCCGCAAAAGAGAATGTACAGCTTTTAACGCCCGACCAACTTTTTGAGGTAATGAGCGGCGACGAGGTATATACGCTTATTGATGTACGCTCTCCGTTAGAGTACTACCCCGGATACATACCCGGCTCGGTTTTATTAAGCCGCGGTAGCTTGGAATTCCAAATAGGAAAAGAGAAGTTTTGGGAAGATGCAGGGTTATACATGCCTGCCAAAAACGAAATGGTAATACTATACTGCAAAAAAGGCAATAGAGGAATCCTTGCCGCACAAACACTTATGGAGATGGGATATAAAAAAGTTTATGCCATCGAAGGCGGATTCAAAAACTGGGAGCTTGCCTATCCCGATTATGTTGAGAAAAACTTAGAAGCCCTTGGCACAACAGACTCACACGATGCCGGAGGCGGATGTTAAGAAAATAATAACTATAAATTATAAACTTTTATTAATCTAAAATTAAACAAAAATGAAAACGTTAAAGTATTTTTTAATCGCACTATTATTCCCTGCATTTGTATTAACAGGTTGTAAAGACGAAAAAAAAGAGGATGATTCTAAAAGTGCACATAAAATTTTAGTAGAGTATTTAGTAGCACAAAATCTCGATCTTGATGCAATATTAACAGATTGGATTGTGCCTGCCAGTGGTGTAGTTGATGATTTAGACGCCTATAATGTTATCGACATCAGAAAAAGCACTGATTTTAATAGTGCACATATTGTTGGTGCAGTAAACTGTCCATTGGCTGATGTTATAACCAAAGCTGGCGAATTTGCAACAAAAAAAACAATATTGGTTGTTTGTTATACCGGACAAGGTGCAGGACATGCAGTAGTTGCATTGCGCTTAAGCGGTTATACCGATACAAAAGTCCTTAAATGGGGTATGTCAAGCTGGGGTCCTTCTTATTCAGCACCATGGGATGGCAATGCCAAACAACTTGATGATTTAACCAACTGGACAACTGATGTAAGCCTCTCAAGCCCCGCTACTTTTAGTGAGCCTAACATTACATCATCTAGCCAAGATGGTGCCACTATTTTAGCAGCACAAGTAAATACAATGCTTGAAGGTGGCTTTAGCGGAATTACAAATACTGATGTCTTAAGCGGTTACTCATCATATTTTATTAACAACTTTTGGGCTATTGAATCTATTAATAAATATGGACATATTAAAGAGGCATATAACATTAAACCATTAACTATTGCAAATGGCTTAATTTATCATCTTGACCCTTCAAAAGATATTGTTACATATTGTTGGACAGGACAAACATCATCAATGATTACTGCTTACTTAACAGTATTGGGGTATAAAGCTTACAGCCTTAAGTTTGGTGCAAACGGAATGATTCACGATGATCTTGAAGAACATAAGTGGTCAACACCAAGTACAGATTTACCAGTAGAGTAATACAATAATATAAAACCTCGGCTTGCCGGGGTTTTTATATAATTTTAACCATTTTAAGATTATTGAAATGAAAAATTTATTATATTTTATATTCTATATCGCCTTATTAGTACCATTCAATTCATTTTCGCAAGGTTGCGAAGAGCCTGAGTCTTCAGATGGTGATTCTGAAAAAAGCATAAAAATAATTGGTTTTATCCAACCACAATACGAATACCATTTTACTGAAGATGAAGACAATTTTATAGAAAATTCAAACACCTTTAAGTTTAAAAGGGCTAGAATTGGGGTTACAGGTCAAATACCCTATGATTTTTCATATTACGTTTTAGTTGAAACATCGCCTTTTGTTAGTGCATCAGGATATCCTTATTTAATAGATGCATTTGTATCATACAGAAGGTTTGAATGGGCTAAATTTTCAATGGGTTCCTTTAAACAGCCTTTCGGGTTAGAGGTTAACACCTCATGTTCGGGATTGCACACCATTGAGCGTTCAAAAGCTTCCGACCAATTTGTAAGCCCACAGCGCGATTATGGTTTTATGGTGTTTGGCGGAACTAAAGAATCGTTACTTCGTTATTCGGTTGCTATTATGAATGGCAGCGGATTAGGCCACAAAGACAACAACAATAAAAAGGATTTAAGCGGTAGGGTCGTTTTTCACCCGCTCGATTTTTTAAATGTTGGAGTTAGTGCCCGTTATGGTTTCCCAAGAAAAGATACCACAAACAGAACATCTTTTGCCGGTGATATTGAGGTAAAGTATTCTAATTTCATGTTTCAAGCAGAATATATATTTGACAAAGGCGATTATGACCCCGGAAGTGGTGGTGGCTGTGGCGGACCTGCTGTAATTTTAGGAGATAAAAGAAATGGTTGGTATGCAATGGCAATGTACCGCACCTATTTTGACTTAGAGCCTATAATAAAATTTGAGTCGTTTATACAAGATGTAGATGCCGACAATGAGTATAAAGAGTATATAGCAACTATTGGCGTAAACTACTTTTTTAACGATAAAACAAGACTACAGGCTAACTACCGCTACGCAATGGAAAAAAACAAAGATGCTACTGCAGAAATACCAAACGATGCGATATTGCTTCAACTGCAAATTAAATTTTAACATATAAATTTTTATCAAAATGAAACCCACATTGTGGGATTAACATTTACAACATGTTCCACCACAAACGGGCGTGTTTAATAATCAATAGTTTAACTAATATTTATCAAAATGAAACTTAAAAACATAATCTTATTGACCGGAATGTTCCTATTTGTTTTAGGTTCAACGGTAAAAGCGCAAGATTTAATATCGGTAAACGATTTAAACAAGGCAATAATGAAAAAAAGCGTTGTTGTGGTTGATGCACGCAGCAGCAAAAAATTTAAAGCCGATGCGCATATTAAAAATGCCGTAAATTTGGCTTATGCCGATTTACAACAAACAACACCAATAAAAGGTGTATTGAAAAGCTCTGCCGATATTGCAAAACTTATCGGCGCAGCCGGTATCGACGGCAAAAAGCCCGTTGTTGTTTACGATGAAGGCTCGGGCAAATATGCAGGCCGCATGTACTGGATTTTGAAATACATGGGCGTAGCCAATGTAAAAATGCTTGACGGAAACATTAAAGGCTGGAAAGCCGGACGTAAGCCTATTACAAAAAATCCGACAATGGTTAAAAAAACCACTTTTACACCAAAGGTAAACAGTGCAGTATTTATTACTATGGCCGATGTTAAAAAAGGCGGCTTGCAACTTATTGATGCCCGCTCGGCAGCCGAATTTAATGGCAGCGACGGTAAAAGCAAAGGGCACATACCCGGTGCAAAAAACATTGAGTATAAGCAGGTAATGAACGAAGATGGCACTATGAAATCGGCAGCCGATTTAGCAAAAGTATTTGCCGGAATAGACAAAGCCAAACCTGTTGTTGTTTATTGCGAAACAAGCGTTAGGGCCGGTATTATTTACCTCGCACTAACATCTGTTCTTAACTACCCAAACGTTAAGGTTTTTGACGGAGCTTATAACGAATGGATAGCTGCCAACAATACTGTTGAGAAATAATTTTTCATAATTATACTACAATTTAGGTTGAATATTTATTTAAAAGAGGCTGTCTAAAAAGGCAGTCTCTTTTTTATTTGGTATATATTTTAGTCAAATA
>CAYQPP010000201.1:0-7032 GCA_964419235.1 uncultured Bacteroidales bacterium | reverse complement strand
TAAAATGGATGAAATATCCTTAAATTAATATGTTAATTTATGAACACTCTACTAGGTGCGAAACTTCAGTAATATTATAATAAACACAAAAGCCACCTGAATTCTCAAGTGGCTTTGTGGTAACTATTTTGTATAATTATTTACTGACCTAATGTGGCAATCATAACAGCTTTAATGGTGTGCATTCTGTTTTCGGCTTCGTCAAAAACAATGCTATGCTCGCTTTCAAAAACATCTTCGGTAACTTCCATTCCGTCTAAACCAAATTTTTTGAATATTTCTTCGCCCACTTTGGTTTTACGGTTGTGGAATGCAGGTAGGCAATGCATAAATTTAACTTTGGGATTGCCTGTTGCTTTAATTGTGTTCATGTTTATTTGGTAAGCCCTTAACAGCTCAATTCGTTCTTTCCAAACCTCATCGGGCTCGCCCATGCTTACCCAAACGTCGGTATAAAGAAAATCGCAATCTTTAACACCTTCGGCAACATTGTCGGTTACGGTAATTTTAGCACCGGTTTCTTTTGCAATCTCATTTGCTTGTGCCACTAATTCAGCAGTTGGTTGAACCGATTTTGGTGCTACCGAGCGGAAATCCATTCCCATTTTGGCTGCACCAATCAATAACGAGTTGCCCATATTATTGCGGGCATCGCCAAGGTAGGCAAATTTTACTTTATGCAAAGGCTTGTCGCTATGCTCCATCATTGTCATAAAATCGGCAAGTATTTGAGTTGGGTGAAACTCGTTTGTAAGTCCGTTCCAAACAGGCACGCCGGCATTATCTGCCAACTCCTCAACAATGTCTTGACCAAATCCGCGGTACTCAATACCGTCGTACATGCGGCCTAAAACACGTGCAGTATCTGCCATGCTCTCTTTTTGCCCGATTTGCGAACCCGATGGCCCTAAATAGGTAACATGCGCACCTTGGTCGAGTGCAGCAACCTCAAATGCACAGCGTGTGCGGGTTGATGCTTTCTCAAAAATTAAAGCAATGTTTTTGCCGGTTAATAGAGGTTGCTCTGTTCCTGCATATTTTGCTTTTTTAAGATCGATTGAAAGATCTAATAAATATTTAATCTCTTTGGGTGTAAAATCTATTAACTTTACAAAATGACGGTTTCTTAAATTGTAAGCCATAATTTCTAATTTTTTATTGTTTATTATTATTGTACTGTTAAAACGCAAACCGCAAAATTAGGTAAATATTTGTGATTTGATTATTGAGTTTTATAAGTTATTAACCTTATTCATCATATTTCATGGTAATTTTAGTACCATAGCTTTTGTCTTCAAGCTTTTTAGCTTCGGTAATAACCGCTTTTTCGCCGCCGCTTTTAACAAAATCAAGACAAGCTTTAATTTTTGGTGCCATACTGCCTTCGCCAAACATACCTTGGTTAAGGTACTCTTGGGTGTCTTTATAGTCTAAAAACTCCAATACCTTTTCGTTCTCTTTTTTATAGTTTAGATACACAAAAGGCACATCTGTTAAAATGTAATATTCGTCGGCCTTAACTTTTTTGGCAACCATAGCAGCTGCTAAATCTTTATCAATAACAGCATCTAACGGGCGAATTCTGTCTTGCTCATCAATATAAACAGGAACACCGCCGCCGCCTACTGTAATTACTATATTACCCTCGCGTGCCATTTGCTCAACGGTTTCGGAGTTAAAAAAGTCTAATGGTTTAGGCGATGGAACTACCCTGCGCCAACCACCTTCGGTTTTTATCTCCTCTTTAAAAATCCAACCTTTGTCGGCTGTTAGTTTGTCGGCTTCTTCTTTTGAATAAATTTTACCAACACGCTTTGTCGGGTTTTGAAATGCCGAATCGTTTTTGTCAACCATTACCTGAGTAACCAAAGTAACAATGTTACGTTTGATATTGTGTTTGCGCAATACGTTTAATAGGCATCGCTCTAACATAAATCCAATTCCACCTTGCGAATCGGCAACGCAAATGTCGAGTGGCATTTGTGGAATTCCGTACATCTGTTCGCCGGCATCGTTTCGCATAAGTATATTACCTACTTGAGGTCCGTTTCCGTGAGCAAAAATTACACTATATCCTTCTTTAAACAGATAAACAAGGTTTTCAAAAGTTTCTGTTGCATTAGCTTCCTGTTCCTCAATGGTGCCGGCTTGGTCGCCGCGTAAAAGGGCATTTCCGCCTAATGCAATAACTGCTAATTTGTTCATAATTACTAAGTGTTTATAAATCAATTTTTAAAGGCTACAAATCTATTGTTTTTTTTTCAAATAAATCAAAGTTAACAATATTGTAAAATACCCATAAACAACTAAAAAACAATGCATTACAGAATGATATTTTATTAAACATATTTTTAGTTTTATTGGCAGCCATTGCTTTGGTTACATCCCTCATTTTATGTATGGTATATACATTAAAAAGGTGTAATAAACTCGGTTTTAATTATAAAATTATATCTTCATACAATTATTCAATGCAAATAATTTTTATCTTTGTTGATATATGCGTAAGCTTTCAAAAATAGCAATCAATATAATTATAACAATTTTAATTTTTCAATCGTGCCATTTGAATATGGGTGAGAGCGGTATTTCAGAGGGTACAATGAAGTATGATATAACCTATCTTGAGGATGAGAGTGAAAATCCGATAATAAGCCTTATGCCATCGCAATTAGATATGAGTTTTAAAAACAGCTCTGTTATAATGGAGGTTGAGGGGTGGATGGGTATTTTTAAATCGACATTTATAAAAAACGAGCAAAACTCAGAAGCAATTACCCTTTTAAAAATGATGAATAAAAAGTATTGTTATAGGAGCGTTGGTAGTCAAGGTTTTCTTGGTTTTTCGGCCTATAATAATGCAAAAATTGTTTTTGATGATGAAACAAAAGAGATTTTAGATTTCTTATGTAAGCATGCTAAGGTAACCGTATCGGATAAAAATTTGTTGTTTGATATTTATTATACCGATGAGATTAAAATAGATAAGCCCAACGAGTTTACCCCTTTTGAAGAGGTGCCGGGTGTTTTAATGGAGTTTCAAATCGAAATAAACGGCATACCTATGTACCTGATTGCCTCAGAGGTAATTGAAACCGATATACCTGATAATATATTTCAGGTGCCCAATGGTTTTGAAGATGTTAAAAGAGAGGAGTTGGATAAGATATTTTCAAGTATAATCTGATAGCTGAATCAAAAGATAATTTCTGGCAAGCAAAATATTTTTTACCTACCGAGATAATCATTAAGTCAAAGTTTATTATCACGATTTTATACTAAACTTTAAAAAAATACAGTTTTTTTAATTGATGAAACATATTATTTTTACCAAATAAATAATATATATGCATGGCAAAAAAAAAGAGGGTAACAAAAAGTAAAACAATTAAAGCTTCGGCATTAACCAAAGATGAACGTGTAAAGGTGTTGTTAGGGCTTTTTACCCTATCATTTTCAATATACCTTTTATTTGCGTTTGTTTCATACCTATTTACGTGGCAAATTGATCAAAGTAAACTCGATATTTCATTTATCGAGCTTTTTACCGATGCATCAATAACGGTTGAAAACTGGTCGGGTAAACTCGGTGCAATGATAGCTCATAAGTTTATGCATGAGTGGTTTGGGGTTGCATCATACAGCATTGTATTTATTTTGGCTCTGCTTGGTATAAGGCTTTTAAACTACCGTATTTTACCATTTAGGCGCACTTTAAAATATTCAATAATTTTAACTGTTTGGTTTTCTGTTGCTTTGGGTTTTTTATTTCACAACTCGGCTTTTTTGCCCGGTGGGGCACACGGATTCTTTTTAAGCCAATGGCTAAATTCGTTTTTTGGGCAATTGGGCACATCCATTATACTATTAATATTACTGTTTGGTATTTTTGTATATATTTTTGAAGGATTTATCGGTAAGGTTAAAAAAGTATTTAATTCAGTATTTGATGCAAAGGTTAAAGATAACTCATTAATTATAGCTGATAATGAAATCAGTAAGCCGGCTGACAATGAAAATGTTAGTGATGATGAACATGAATTAAACACCGGTGTAACCGAAAAAGAGACCGAAACAGATGATAAATCATTTTCAGTTGAATATGCCGCAAAAGAGGATAGTGATGAACCTGTTTCTGATGTAGATGATAATGAGACTGATGGGGGGGAAGTAGAGTTTACGGGGCTTGATAACCTTGAAACAATTGAGGTTAAGGTTGTTGAGAAAGATAAGGATGTCGATAATATTAAAAATGGCGATTTGGATAAAACTGATAATGGTAAAGATGATGGTAATGATTTAGAGCTTGATATTCAGAATTTAGAGACAGATGAAGATGCCCCTGTAAAAAACATTGCCGAAAAACCCGTTGGGGATTACGATCCTACTTTGGAATTGTCGAATTATAAATTACCACCTGTTGAATTGTTAGAAGAGCATGATTTAAGTAATGCTAGTGTTTCGGAAGATGAGCTGATGAGCAATAAAAACCGGATTGTTGAGACTTTGGGGCATTACAAAATAATGATTGATAAAATTAAGGCTGTTGTGGGCCCAACCATTACGTTATATGAAATTGTGCCTGCTCCCGGGGTACGCATATCAAAAATAAAGAACCTTGAAGATGATATAGCACTAAGTCTTGCAGCTTTGGGTATCAGAATTATTGCCCCAATACCGGGACGCGGCACTATTGGCATTGAGGTGCCAAATTTAAAGCCGCAAATAGTGTCGATGCGCTCGATTATAACAGCAAAAAAGTTTCAAGAGTCGAAGTTTGAACTGCCGATAGCATTAGGCAAAACAATATCGAACGAAACATATGTTGTTGATTTAACAAAAATGCCGCATATGTTGGTTGCAGGTGCTACCGGACAAGGCAAGTCGGTTGGGCTTAATGCAATTCTGGCGTCGCTGCTGTATAAAAAGCACCCTTCGCAATTAAAACTGGTATTGGTTGATCCTAAAAAAGTGGAACTGACACTTTACCAAAAGCTTGAGAAATACTTTTTGGCATCGCTACCCGATGTTGAAGAACCGATAATAACCGACACAATGAAGGTTGTAAATACCCTTAACTCGTTGTGTGTTGAGATGGACGCAAGGTATGACCTTTTAAAAATGGCCAAAGTGCGAAATTTGAAAGAGTACAATGCCAAGTTTATATCAAGGGACTTGAATCCTGAAAAAGGGCATAAGTTTTTGCCGTATATTGTTGTGGTTATTGATGAATTTGCCGACCTTATTATGACTGCCGGAAAAGAAGTTGAGTTGCCAATTGCAAGGCTTGCCCAGTTGGCACGTGCCATTGGAATACATTTGGTGATTGCCACACAACGCCCCACAACAAATATTATTACAGGGCTTATTAAGGCAAACTTTCCGGCCCGCATAGCCTTTAGGGTTACAAGCATGATGGATTCGCGGACAATATTAGATTCGCCGGGAGCCAACCAGTTGATAGGTAGGGGAGATATGCTTGTGTCGCAAGGCAGCGAGATGATACGTTTGCAATGTGCTTTTATTGACACGCCTGAGTTAGAGAGAATTATGGATTTTATTGGAAGCCAGCAATCATACGCCACACCTTATTATTTGCCCGAGTATGTTTCGGAGGATTCGGGCGATGCGCTTGATGTTGACTTGTCGCAAAGAGATGCAATGTTTGACGATGCAGCCCGTATTATTGTTGCAAACCAGCAGGGCTCAACATCGTTAATTCAACGTAAATTCTCGATTGGCTACAACAGGGCAGGCAGAATTATCGACCAGCTTGAAGCTGCCGGTATAGTAGGTCCTTTTGAGGGAAGTAAGGCTCGTCAGGTTTTAATTCCTGATGAATATAGTTTGGAGCAGTTGTTGAATAACTTGTAATTTGGTTATTTAGTGTTTGCTAAGAAAGTCCGAAGTGTATCAAATACAAGGCGGCGCCGATGTAGTCAACTACGAGCTGTGCAGCCAACGATTTTAGCTTTAGCGGTGGCATTTGTACTAATTAGTATTTGTTTATAAAGTCAGCTTTTTTTTAAATAGTAACAAAAAAGCCTTGAAGGGGTGTAATATTATAGCATGGGGCAGCATCCCATGAACAAATAATAGTAAGATTTTTAACGTTTTGTGCAGTAAAATTAATTTGGAAAGTAGAATATAGTCAGAATGCAATTAATGAGATTTATTAAGTTTATGGACAGACTCTAATTAAAAAAGTTTTTATCATGAAAAATATTTTATTGGTTTTTTTATTCTCGGTATTTGCAGTATTTGGTTTTTCACAAAAAGACCCTGCAACAAAGCAGTTGTTGAAAGCTGCTGCCGATAAGGCTTTAGGTTATAAAACTATTCAAACTGAGTTTGAGTTTATTGTTAATAATGCCCAGTTTGAGACTAAAGAGAGTTATACCGGTAAATTATGGGTTAAGGGCAGTAGGTTTAAAATGGATGTTGACCAAACAATTACTTTTTGCGATGGTAAAAACAAGTGGGTTTACTTAACAGAGTCCAATGAGGTAAATGTTTCGGTTGTTGAAAAAGGCGAAGGACTTGAACCGGATGAACGATTTTTGTATGATCCGCTTTCAATTTATACGCTTTATAAAAGTGGGTTTAAATATATTACAGCGGGCACTCAGGATATTGATGGAAAAACGTATTCGGTTGTTGATTTGTCGCCTGAGGACAAAAGCAAGCCCTTTTTTAAGATAAAGTGTTGGATATCGGAAGATTATGATTACTATGTAGTTAAATATTTTCAAAAAGACGGTACGCGCATTACTTTGCAGTTGAATGATTTTAAAACCAATGTAAAATTAAAAGATTCGTTTTTTGAGTTTAATGCTGCAGGTTACCCCGATGTTGAGGTTATTGATTTAAGGGAATAAAAAAAACGACTGCAAAAAACAGACGCTTTATTATTTTATTCGTTAAATATGTAATGCGATGATGTAAACTCTTTGGTAAACAGTATGTTACATTAAATCCGCATCATATTTTTTATAAGCCTTTAATAATATCTTCAATACTATTTTTTACATT
>CAYQPP010000200.1:0-7049 GCA_964419235.1 uncultured Bacteroidales bacterium | reverse complement strand
AAATAATTCCTCTTTAAAGAGGGAAACAGATACTTCTCTTAACTACAACAATATTAAAAAGTATTGCAATTAATGCAACATACTTATTACTAACGCATTTAACCCTCATACTCTGCGGATTTGCAGGTTATAAAATTTATTTTTTCTTAAAAATTTGTTTGCAACTAATAATTTTTAATTATGTTTGTGCCATTAAAGTTTAAAAAATGAGGAATTTAATTAACATAATCATTTCAATTATTATTGTCATTATTGGCATTAAGGTTGAAGGGCTATAGTTAATTATTAAAATATAAAATTATAAGCCTTTCTGTTTTCAGAAGGGCTTTTTTTATTATATCAATTTAATAAATTAAAAAATGAAACTCATCGCTATTATAGTCATCTCTATCATTATCGTTATTATTATTAACGAACTGGGAGGGCTATAAGCAAACATAAACTAATTGTAAACTTAAAGCCCTTCCGTAATCGGAAGGGCTTTTTTTTTAACGCTATTATGACAGAAAACAAAAACACATTACGCAGCAGCATAACAAAAAACGGAGCAAAAATGGCAGGTGCAAGGGCTTTGTGGCGAGCCAACGGAATGAAAGAAAACCAAATGAAGGCACCTGTAATTGCAGTAGTAAATTCATTTACCCAATTTGTTCCGGGGCATGTACACCTAAAAGATATAGGCCAACAGGTAAAGCAAATTATTGAAAGCGAAGGGTGCTTTGCCGCCGAATTTAACACCATTGCAATTGATGATGGAATTGCTATGGGACACAGCGGGATGCTATATTCGTTGCCCTCGCGCGAAATAATTGCCGACAGCGTTGAATATGTATGCAATGCTCACAAAGCCGATGCCATGATATGCATCAGCAATTGCGACAAAATTACCCCGGGAATGTTAATGGCAGCCATGCGACTAAACATCCCCGCCGTATTTGTATCGGGAGGCCCTATGGAGGCAGGCATTTACAACGGCAAAAAATACGACCTTGTTGACGCAATTGTAAAGGGAGCCGACATAAATACAAATCCCGATGAGCTGTTGGGTATTGAAAAAAACGCCTGCCCAACCTGTGGCTCATGCTCGGGTATGTTTACGGCAAACTCGATGAACTGCCTAAACGAAGCCCTCGGACTTGCCCTGCCCGGCAATGGCACGGTTGTAGCAACCCACTCAAACAGGATTGAGCTATTTAAAAAAGCCGCAAAACAGATAGTAACCAACACAAAAGCATATTATTACAATGGCGATAGTACTGTTTTACCAAGAAACATAGCCACGCGCAAAGCTTTTATAAATGCCATGAGCCTCGATATTGCCATGGGTGGGTCAACAAATACCGTACTGCACCTGCTCGCCATTGCCAACGAGGCCGAAGTTGATTTTACCATGAAAGATGTTGACAGCCTATCAAAAAAAATACCTGTATTGTGCAAGGTGTCGCCAAATTCAAATTACCATATTGAAGATGTAAACCGCGCCGGCGGGGTTCTCGGTATTTTGCATGAAATGGCAAAGGCTAATTTAATAGACACGGACGTTAACAGGGCCGACAGAAAAACACTCTCGCAAGCCCTTTCCGATTACAATATTACCAACAACCCCGTAAACATTGCTGAACAATTATACGCATCGGCTCCGGCACATAGCGGATTAAACCTGACAATGGGTTCGCAGTCGGCAAAATTCAAAGAGCTTGATATTGACCGTGAAAAAGGCTGCATACGCAGTATAGAACATGCATATTCGCAAGACGGAGGTTTGGCAGTACTTACCGGAAACCTTTGCACAAAAGGGAGTATAGTAAAAACCGCAGGCGTTGACGAATCGGTTTTAAAATTTAAAGGTCCTGCCAAAGTGTATGACTCGCAAGATGAGGCATGCGAAAATATTTTAAACGGCACGGTAAAAGCAGGCGATGTTGTAGTAATAAGGTATGAAGGCCCAAAAGGCGGCCCCGGAATGCAGGAGATGCTTTACCCCACATCTTTTTTAAAATCGAAAGGGTTAGGCAAAGCTTGTGCCCTTATTACCGACGGAAGGTTTTCAGGAGGCACATCAGGTTTGTCAATCGGGCATGTATCGCCCGAGGCCGCAGCCGGAGGCACAATAGCGCTTATAAAAAACAACGATACTATCGAAATAGATATCCCAAACCGCAAAATGGAACTCTTAGTCTCTGACAAAGAGCTCAGGCAAAGAAAAGAAAAAGAGCAGCAAAAGGGCAAAAATGCATACAGCCCAAACAGAAACCGAACAGTTTCAAAAGCCCTAAAAGCTTATGCACAACTTGTTAGCTCGGCCGATAAAGGTGCAATCAGATTAATTTAATATATAAACAAAACCCTTAGTATAATTACAAAAAACAGTCTTTATGGAAACACTAACACAAGCAAAAACAGAAGACAAATCAAAAGCAGGTAAAAGTATCCGCGTTTCGGGTTCTGAAGCATTGCTTATGTCATTAATTGCCGAAGGTGTAAAAACAATTTTTGGTTACCCGGGAGGTGCTATTATGCCTCTTTACGACAAATTGATGGACAAAGAGGAAAGTTTGGAGTTAAAACATATCCTAACTCGGCACGAGCAAGGCGCAATACACGCAGCACAAGGCTTTGCCCGCGTTACCGGAAAAACTGGCGTATGCTTTGCCACATCGGGGCCCGGCGCAACAAACACCATTACCGGAATTGTTGATGCTTTTCTTGATTCAACGCCAATTGTATGTTTTACCGGACAAGTATATTCGCACCTGTTGGGCTCCGATGCTTTTCAGGAAACCGATGTTGTAGGTATTTCGATGCCCATTACAAAATGGAATTTTCAGATAACCAAAGCCGAAGAAATCCCCGAAGCGGTTGCAAAAGCATTTTTTATTGCAAAGTCAGGAAGGCCGGGACCTGTATTGATTGACCTAACTAAAGATGCAATGATAAATGAATTTGATTTTGAATACAAAAAAATAGATAAAATACGGAGTTATATCCCTGAGCCTTTTACCGATAATGACGAACTAACAAAAGCTGCGGCTCTAATAAATTCGGCAAAAAAACCGCTTGCCTTAGTTGGGCAAGGCATTATTCAGGCTGGCGCCGAAAAAGAGCTAAAAGAGTTTGTTGAAAAAACAGGCATTCCGGTTGCAAGCACAATACTCGGTTTATCGGCATTGCCTAATGAGCACCCTTTGCATACAGGCATGCTCGGAATGCACGGCAATGTTGCCCCAAATGTAAAAACCAACGAAGCCGATTTGCTTATCGCCCTTGGCATGCGATTCGACGACAGGGTTACTGGCAGGGTTGATGCATATGCCCCAAATGCTAAAAAAATCCATTTCGAAATTGATAAAGCCGAAATCAATAAAATTATTAAAGTTGATGTTGCCGTTCTCGGAAGCTTAAAAAACACATTGCCAAAAATAACGGCATTAATCAATAACAATTCGCATAAAGAGTGGCGAGATAGTTTTAAAAAACATGAGGAGGAGGAGAGCAAACGTGTTATTAAAAAAGAGCTCTTCCCAAATGGCGATAAAATAACAATGGGCGAGGTAATCCGCCATATTAATGAAGTATCAAATGGCGAAAATATACTGGTAACAGATGTGGGACAACACCAAATGTTCGCCTGCCGCTACTTCAATTTTAAAAACACACGCGGACTGGTAACCTCAGGCGGATTAGGAACCATGGGCTTTGGATTGCCGGCTGCAATTGGCGCCCAAATAGGACAACCCCACAAAAAGGTGGTATCAGTATCGGGCGATGGCGGCTTTCAAATGACACTGCAAGAGTTGGGTACAATTGCCCACAACAACCTTCCTGTTAAAATGATTGTTACAAACAACAACTTCCTCGGGATGGTACGTCAATGGCAAGAGATGTTTTTTGATAAAAGATACGCATCGACTCCAATAACAGGCCCCGATTTAATTGTTTTGGCATCGGCATACAAAATAAAAGGCGAGCATGTTTACACCCACCAAGAGTTAAAACAAGCAATGCAACGAATGTGGGAACATGACGGCCCATACTTGCTTGAAATACATGTTGAGAAAAAAGGGAATGTCTTTCCGATGATGCCCGCAGGCGCGCCTGTAAACCATATGGTATTTGGCGACGAAAAAAACAACTATTAACACATTAATATTTTAATTATGAACCAAGAATATACAATTACAATATTTTCAGAAAACCATATAGGCTTGTTAACCCGCGTAACTTTCAATTTTACCAAACGAAAACTCAATATTGAAAGTTTAACGGTTTCAGAATCGGCAATAAAAGGCGTTTATAAATTTACAATTGTTATTGTATGCCCAAAGCAAACAATTGAAAACCTTATAAAACAAATTGAAAAACAGGTTGATGTAATACGTGCCTTTTACTTAACAGAAGACGAAATACTTCATCAAGAGATTGCTATGTACAAAATTGCCACCTCGGCGTTACTAAAATCCAACGATATTGAAGGGATTATTAGGCAATACAACGCACGTATTCTCGAAATGACAAAAGAATATACAGTAATTGAAAAAACCGGACACAAAGCCGAAACACAAGAGCTGTTTGAAAAACTACAACCTTACGGAGTGTTGCAGTTTGTACGCTCAGGGAGGGTAGCAATAACAAGGCTTAAAAAAGAGCTTTTAAGCAATTACCTTGAAAAACTTGAAAAAGAGCATATTATTATGTTACAGAATTAAAAAAACAAAAAATCATTATTAATAAACTAAAAAACATGGCACAATTAAATTTTGGAGGTGTAACCGAAAATGTAGTAACACGCGAAGAGTTTCCTTTAAAGCAAGCTCAAGAATTACTAAAAAATGAAACCATAGCAGTAATTGGCTACGGAGTTCAAGGGCCCGGGCAATCATTAAACCTTAAAGACAACGGGTTTAACGTAATTATTGGGCAACGCAAAGGCGGGGCAAGTTGGGAAAAGGCAAAAGCCGACGGATGGGTTGAAGGAAAAAACCTTTTTGAAATTGAAGAAGCCTTAAAAAAAGCAACAATAATACAGTACCTATTATCAGATGCCGGCCAGATTGAAGTGTGGCCTACGGTAAAAAAACACTTGCAAGCAGGAAAAACACTATATTTTTCGCATGGCTTTGGGGTTACATACCACACACGTACAGGTATTATTCCACCTGCCGATGTTGATGTTATATTAATAGCACCAAAAGGTAGCGGTACAAGTTTACGCCGGATGTTTCTTGAAGGTCGCGGCTTAAACTCCAGTTTTGCAGTATTTCAAGATGCTACCGGAAAAGCACGCGATAAAGCAATTGCCCTTGGTATTGGGGTTGGCTCAGGATACCTTTTTGAGACCACCTTTAAAAAAGAGGTATATAGCGACTTAACCGGCGAGCGAGGAACTCTTATGGGGGCAATACAAGGAATTTTTGCTGCCCAATACGATGTGCTTCGTGCCAACGGCCATACACCTTCAGAGGCTTTTAACGAAACTGTTGAAGAGCTAACCCAGAGCTTAATGCCTTTGGTTGCCGAAAATGGTATGGATTGGATGTATGCCAACTGTTCAACCACTGCCCAACGCGGGGCTTTAGACTGGTGGAAAAAATTCCGCGATGCCACAAAACCTGTATTTAAAGAGCTATACGAAAAAGTTGCAAAAGGCGAAGAAGCACAACGCAGCATCGACTCAAACAGCCAAACCGATTATCGTGTTAAACTTGATGCCGAGCTAAAAGAAATGCAAGAATCGGAGATGTGGCAAGCCGGACAGACCGTGCGCAAGCTACGGCCTGAAAATAATTAATACTTGCAAATACTAATTGGTGTTAGCAGGCTGTTTAAAACTTTTTGAACAGCCTGCCCCACCCTATTGATATTTATAACAAATTGAACACTATTAATATGACACATACTAAAACAGACATTACCACGTGGTTTCCATTGCTTGAAGATATTAATGATGCTAAAGTAAAATTAAGCCATATTTTAGAACCTACGCCTTTAGTCAAAAGCCTATCTTTATCGGCTCAGTATAAGGCAAATATATACCTAAAAAGAGAAGATTTACAACAAGTCCGCTCTTATAAAATACGAGGCGCCTTCAATAAAATATCTTCGCTTTCAAAAGAGTCGTTATCGCGCGGAATAGTGTGTGCCAGTGCCGGCAATCATGCTCAGGGGGTAGCATTCTCGGCCCACCATTTAAAAACAAAGGCAAAAATATTTATGCCCGAAACTACACCAAAACAAAAAATTAAACAGGTAAATATGTTTGGGCAAAGTTCAGCTGAAATTATTCTAACAGGCGATTCGTACGATGAGGCTTACAAAGCTGCAATTAAAATGGCCGAAAAAGAGGGTATGGAATTTATCCACCCGTTTGACGATAAAAAAATTATTGAAGGTCAGGCAACTGTTGGCGCCGAAATATTACAACAATCAGAATGTAGTTTCGACTACCTGTTTATGCCTATCGGGGGTGGAGGCTTGGCAAGCGGTGTAGGCTCATACTTTAAAACCGTAAGCCCAAACACAAAACTAATAGGCGTTGAGCCCCAAGGAGCGCCATCGATGAAAAAGGCTATTGAGCAAAACAAGGTAATAAAGCTGAATAAAATTGAAACTTTTGTTGATGGCGCTGCCGTTCAGCAAGTTGGCAATTTAACATTCAGTATTTGCAAAGAGTTGCTTGATGAAGTAAAATTAGTGCCCGAGGGACTTATTTGCTCAACCATACTTAAACGCTATAACGAAGATGCAATGGTGGTTGAACCTGCCGGAGCAATGAGCATGTCGGCTCTTGAGCTTTATAAAGACCAAATAAAAGGCAAAAATATATGTTGTATTGTTAGCGGAAGCAACAATGATATTACACGCACCGAAGAGATTAAAGAGCGCTCGCTAATGTATGAAGGGCTAAAACACTATTTTATTGTGCGCTTTCCGCAACGTGCAGGGGCACTCCGCGAATTTGTAAACGACATTTTACAGACCGGCGACGACATTACACTGTTTGAATATTCAAAAAAACACAACCGCGAAAAAGGCCCTGCCCTTATCGGAAT
>CAYQPP010000199.1:0-7090 GCA_964419235.1 uncultured Bacteroidales bacterium | reverse complement strand
ATCAGCTTACGCCAAACCCACATTATAAGGATAGCAAACACTATCGAGGAATAGTGCATGGGCAGGAGCCGAAGTGCCGGCTTTACGCCTGTCTTTCAATTCGATAATATTGCAAAACTCATCAACGGTAAGTTTTCCTTTGCCAACATCCAACAACGTTCCAACAATAGCCCTAACCATATTTCTCAAAAAGCGGTCGGCTTTAATTGTAAATACCAATTGGTTATCGTCCTCATGCCATTTGGCCTCCATAATTTTGCATATATTTGTCTTAACATCGGTATCAACCTTGCTAAAACTTGTAAAATCAGAATAATCAAATAGCTTTTCCGCAGCCTTGTTCATTGCCATTATGTCAAGCTTGCCGTAAAAATAGACAGCATACATATAATTAAACGGGTTTTTGCTTTTGCCGATATAATATTTATAGGTACGCGAGGTGGCATCAAACCTGCAATGAGCATCGTTATGCATTTTTATAATGTTATGGATAACAATTTCTTTGGGCAAATACCTATTTAGTTTAAAAATTAAATCGTGGTTTTTATGCAAGTTTCCATCTGCCGAATCAAAATGCGCAAAAAAGTTTTTAGCGTGTACACCCGTGTCGGTACGCCCGCAACCAACAATATTAATATCTTCTTTCAGTAAATTTGACAAAGCTTTGTTAACCCACTCCTGCACGGTAATTGCATTGGGCTGAATCTGCCATCCATGAAAGGCCGAACCATTGTAATCTAATTTTATAAAATAGCGACAAGGCAAAATCTCAAATTTTAATACAGTACAAAATAAACAATAATTTACAATTAATTATTCTTTAATATTTTATTAAATATTTTCATAACCTGCTTTAACTATAAATATTCAACTGACATTTTATCAGTAAAACGTTAAAAAAACGTTAACAGCCGGTTAAACTTTGTTAATTATATGGTGTATATACTATATATTTGCAATATTCGCATAAGCAAATCGTTTGGGGTACAATAATTGATATTAGCAACGATGATTTAAAAATGAAACAACATAATAAATATTGATATGAGTGAAACAGTTGACATTAAGGAACTAAATGAGCGGATTCAAAAAGAGAGCGCTTTTGTTGACCTTATCAGCATTGAAATGAATAAGGTAATTGTAGGTCAAAAACATTTAATTGAGAGTTTATTAATTGGTTTACTATCCGATGGCCACGTATTGCTTGAAGGATTGCCCGGGCTGGCAAAAACATTGGCAATAACAACATTGGCAAAAACCGTTGATGCGGGCTTTAGCAGAATACAGTTTACCCCCGACCTGCTTCCTGCCGATGTAATTGGCACCATGATTTACAGCCAAAAGAAAGAGGAGTTTCAAGTAAAAAGAGGTCCTATTTTCAATAACTTTATTTTGGCCGATGAAATAAACCGCGCCCCTGCAAAAGTACAGAGTGCACTGTTAGAGGCTATGCAAGAAAAACAGGTTACCATCGGCGACCAAACCTTTGGGCTCGACAAACCATTTTTGGTGTTGGCAACACAAAACCCAATTGAGCAAGAAGGCACATATCCGTTGCCCGAGGCACAAGTTGACCGTTTTATGTTGAAAGTAATAATTAATTATCCTAAAAAAGAGGAAGAGATATTGATTGTTCGCGAAAATATCGGAAAAACATTTCCCGAGCCAACCACAATCCTAAAAACCACCGACATAATAAAAGCCCGCGATGTTGTTAAGGAGGTTTATATGGATGAAAAAATAGAGAAATATATTGTCGATATTGTATTTGCAACCCGATACCCCGACCAATACGGGTTAAACAGCCTAAAAGAGATGATTAGCTTTGGTGGCTCGCCACGTGCAAGTATAAATCTTTCAAAAGCTGCAAAGGCATATGCATTTATTAAGCGCAGGGGTTACGTTATACCCGAAGATGTCCGTGCCATTTGCCACGATGTTTTGCGCCACCGCATTGGGCTTACATATCAGGCCGAGGCCGAAAACATGACATCGGAAGATATAATTAATGAGATACTTAACACGGTAGAGGTGCCTTAAAGGTTGCAACTCCACATCAAACACATTTAAACTTTAAAAAAATGAGCAAGCTAATATTTAGAATAAAAGGCGACGACACCAAATGGGATGAATACCTCAACGGCTTTCTTGGCGAAGATATCGCAAAAGAGTGCATTGTCGAAGGTGTTGCAACTGCATCTGACCGTACGGCAAGGGTACATATCCTTAATTTTAAAAACGATAAAAACGTTATCAATAAATTAAAGGGTAGCAACAATGTAATTTCTGCTTTTTTGGTTGACAATAATGAGGTAAAACAAAAAATTGTTTAATACAACTATTTAAACAATGGAAACATCTGATTTATTAAAAAAAGTACGGCATATCGAGATTAAAACCCGCGGGCTGTCAAACCAAATATTTGCAGGCGAATACCATAGCGCATTCAAAGGCAAAGGGATGACATTCAGCGAGGTGCGCGAATACCAATATGGCGACTCAATACGCGATGTTGACTGGAACGTTACCGCCCGTTTTAACCACCCCTATGTCAAAATTTTTGAAGAGGAGCGCGAGCTTACCGTAATGCTGCTTGTTGATGTCAGCGGGTCGAAAAACTTTGGGACCCAAAGCCAATATAAACAAGAGCTTATGACAGAAGTGGCTGCGGTTTTGTCATTTTCGGCAATAAAAAACAACGATAAAATAGGGGTAATACTCTTTAGCGACAAAATTGAAAAATTTATTCCGCCGCAAAAAGGCAGGAAACATATTTTGCGTATCATAAAAGAGCTGCTCGACATTAAACCCGAAAGCAACAAAACCGATATTGCCGGTGCACTTGAATTTTTGACAAATGCCATAAAAAAACGCTCAATTGGTTTTGTAATTTCCGATTTTATCGATTCCGATTTTAAAGATGCCTTGACAATAGCCAACCGTAAACACGATATTGTTGGGCTAAGGGTTTACGACAATCGCGAAACCGCCATCCCAAACATGGGGTTGGTAAAAATGCTCGATGCCGAAACCGGAGCCTTTAAATGGGTTGACACCGCAAGCAAAAGAGTAAGGGATACATATGCCGAATGGTGGCATAACCATTCAGCAACATTAAAGCAAACATTTAAATCGAGCGGGGTTGATTATACATCGGTGGCAACAGGCGAAGATTATGTAAAACCACTTATTTACCTGTTTAAACGCCGCGGAGCATAATTTTAGATAAAAAACGCAACACAATAGTTAATTTTAATAAGTGCAATTAGTTGGTAAAACAAAAAACACATGCAAAATAAGATAAAAATAATCGGTTTAATTGTCTTTTTGATTGTACTGCTTCAATCGTCAAACCAAGCGTTTGGTCAAGTTTCGGTTAATGTAAAAATGGACACAAACATGTTACTTATCGGCGACCAAACAAACATAACGCTTGAGGCAACATTTCCTGACAGTTTAAATGTAAACATGCCTATCTTTTCCGATACAATTATTGATAAGCTGGAGATTTTAAACATATCGGATATTGATACAATTAATGAAAATAATATAATAAAAATAACACAAGAATATCTTGTAACAAGCTTTGACAGCGGTTGGTATGCAATTCCACCTATCAACTTTGCGGTAAATTTTCCGACAGCAAACCGAACCGACACGTTACAATCGGCACCACTCTATTTTGGTGTAATAACAATGGCGCTCGATACGGCTAACCCCAACGCCATTGCCGACATAAAAGCCCCAATAGGCGCACCTGTTACATTTAAAGAGGTACTGCCGTTTGCCGGAATTGGGTTAGGCGTGTTGTTATTGGCACTCTTATTATATATTTTGTATATAAAATATATTAAAAAAGAGCCTGTATTTATTAAAAAAGTAAAGCCAAAGGAACCGGCACACATAATCGCTTATCGCGACCTTGACAAACTGCAAAAAGAAAAATTATGGCAAAAAGGGTTGGTTAAAGAATTTTATTCGCGCTTAACCGAGGTTATCAGGGTTTATATTGAAAACAGGTTTGAAATACTCGCCATGGAAAGTACCACCGACGAAATAATTGATGCCTTTAAAACAAATAGCGATATTGACAAAGAGTTGAAAGACAGCTTGTTTGATACTTTAGTAAGAGCCGATTTTGTAAAATTCGCAAAAGCAAGCCCCCTGTCTGACGAAAATGAGCAGAGCTTTAATTTTGCATATAAATTTGTTGAAAAAACAAAACCCGTTGAAATATTACGCGACGAAGACGAAAAAGAGACTGATAAAAAAGAGACTGATAAAACAGACAAAAAATAAGGCTTAACTGATATTTTGCAAATAAATACTCTATTCTGGTTTAACGTATTTATTTTCAATAATATAAAAAATTTCGATAATTAATTTTCCGTAAAAACGGAACAGGATCTGCATTATGCAGGTTAGCATTAAAACATTTAAGTATTAAAAAAAATGGAGAACATAATATTTCATAATCCGAAACTGCTCTATTTTCTGCTTCTGTTAATACCTATGATTGCATGGTATGTGTGGAAACAAAACAGCATGCAGGCATCAATAAGGCTATCGACCATACAGGGGTTTGCAAAAATGCCAAAAACCTACAAATACTATTTGCGCCATTTGCCGGCAGTACTGCGTAACCTTGCATTTGCATCATTAATAATAGCACTTGCACGCCCACAATCAACCGACAACTGGAGCAACACATCAACCGAGGGGATTGAGATAGTGATTGCACTCGACATTTCGGGCAGTATGCTTGCCGAAGATTTTAAGCCCAACAGGTTGGAGGCCGCCAAAAACGACGCCATTAAATTTATATCGGGGCGCCCAAACGACAGAATAGGATTAGTGGTATTTTCGGGCGAAAGCTTTACGCAATGCCCGCTCACAACCGACCACGCGGTTTTAATAAACCTTATTAAAGATGTTAAACAAGGAATGATTGAAGACGGGACAGCCATTGGGTTGGGATTGGCAAATGCCGTAAGCCGCCTTAAAGAGAGCACGGCAAAAAGCAGGGTAGTAATTTTAATGACCGACGGGGTAAATAACCAAGGAGAAGTGCCTCCGTTGACTGCCGCCGAAATTGCCAAAACATTTGGCATTCGTGTTTATACAATAGGTGTTGGCTCAATGGGCAAAGCACCATATCCGGTTACCGACATGTTTGGGCGCAAACGCTACCAACAAATGGATGTTGAAATTGATGAAGATGTTTTAACACAAATTGCACATTTAACCGATGGCAGATATTTTAGGGCAGTCAACAACAAACGACTACAAGATGTTTATAAAGAGATTGATAAGCTCGAAAAATCAAAAATTGAGGTTAAGGAGTACAGTAAAAAAAACGAAGAGTATTTAATTTGGGTTGTGATAGGCACACTTTTAATTGTAGCCGAAGTGCTTTTACGCCATACAATATTAAGGAATATACCATAAATTTAAAATAACATGTTTCAATTTGCACATATCGAATATTTATACGCTTTATTAGCATTGCCACTGCTGGGCATTATATTTTTAATTGCATTAGGGCAAAAACGCAAGGCTATTAAAGAATTTGGCGATGCCAATTTGGTTAAAGGGTTATCTGCCGAAGCATCTAAAACTAAACCGTGGCTAAAATTCATAATTATTGAAACCGCATTAATGCTAATAATAATTGGAATGGCAGGCCCGCAGTTTGGCACCAAACTAAAAGAGGTTAAGCGCGAAGGTATTGAGCTGGTTATTGCCTTAGATGTTTCAAACAGTATGCTTGCCGAAGACATTGCCCCAAGCAGGCTGGAGAAATCAAAACGGGCAATATCAAAAATAGTTGACAGGCTGCACAACGATAAAATAGCACTTATTGTTTTTGCCGGCGATGCCTTTATTCAACTGCCCATGACCACCGATTATTCGGCAGCAAAAATGTTTTTGAGTACAATATCGCCCAAATTGGTATCAAACCAAGGAACAGCAATTGGGGCGGCTATTGATTTGGGAATGAAATCGTTTACGCCGAGCGACGATAAAAATAAAGCCCTGATAATAATTACCGATGGTGAAAACCACGAAGGCAATGCCGTTGAATTGGCCACTGCTGCCAACGAATCGGGAATAACCGTGCACACTATTGGTATGGGGCTGTCAAAAGGAGCACCAATACCTATGTATAACAAATATGGGCGTAAAGATTACCGGACTGACAGTAAAGGGGATGTGGTTATATCAAAATTAGATGAAAATATGCTCAAAAAAATTGCGGCATCGGGGGGCGGCAAATATATTAGGGCAAACAATACAAAAACAGGACTCAATGCACTATTTGACGAGCTTAACAATTTAGATAAAGTTGAAATGGATGCAAAAGTGTATTCTGAATACGAAGAACAGTTTCAGTATTTTATAGGCTTTGCCCTACTGCTGCTGTTTATCGAATTCTTTATTCTATATAAAAAGAATAAACACTTTAGTTCGGTAAATATTTTTAAGAATAATATTTTATACTCAAATAAGAAATAAATACCATGTATAAAACACTATTGACAATACTGCTTTTAATGGTTAGTGTATTGGTAAATGCACAGCAAGAGAGAAAATATATCCGCAAGGGAAACCGCGAATACAAAAAAGCTATTATTGATTCAACAACAACCGATACCACTCGCTACCAAAAAGCCGAGGTTGATTATCGTAAGGCATTGGAAAAAGAGCCCAATAATTGGGATGCATCATATAACCTTGCCAACTCAATTTATAAACAAGGCAAATATGAAGATGCTGTCCACCAATATCAGGCAGTTTCGGGTATGGATAATGACAATAAAGAAAATTTGGCAAAAGCATACCATAATTTGGGAAATTCATACCTGCGCAACAATAAACTACAAGAGGCAGTTGAAGCATTTAAAAATAGCTTGCGTAACAACCCTAATGATTACGAAACAAAATACAATTTAGCATGGGCACAAAATAAATTACAACAACAGCAGCAGCAGCAAAACCAAGACCAAAATAAAGACCAAGACAATAAGGATAAACAAGACAAGGAGCAACAAAATAAAAACGATCAACAAAATAAAGACAAGCAGCAAGA
>CAYQPP010000198.1:5464-7109 GCA_964419235.1 uncultured Bacteroidales bacterium | reverse complement strand
TATAACTATTTTTTTTAATTTAGTTGACAGTTAACTAACTGATTTTTTATTAACCGTAACAAATAGAACAGATAAAACAAAAAACTATGAAAAAAATAAGTACTGTATTATTGGGCGTTATTTTGTTATTGGGTTGCAATATGGCAAAAACAAATGGTATAAATTCAAACAATGAAAAAGGCGGCAGTTCAAAATCCGCCGTTGCCACCATGCAAACCGACACTACTTTTGTGTTTAGCAACTGCAAAGCCGATAAAATTCCGGTCGGCTGGTCGCAATATTTTACCGGTAAAGGCGAAAAAACCGAATGGAAAATTGTTGACGACAACGGGAACAAGGTTTTAGCCCAACTGTCGAAAAACAATCCCAACTATCATTTTAATGTAATTGTGTTTAATGATTTTGAAGCAAAAAACGTTGAGCTGACAGTTAAACTTAAAGGCGTTAGCGGTAAAATGGACAGGGGTGGTGGTTTTGTTTGGCGTTTTATTGATGCCGACAATTATTATGTTGTAAGGGCTAACCCGTTAGAGGATAATGTGGTACTGTATAAAGTTGTAAATGGCAAAAGAACAGATTTGCCGCTGATAGGCAAGGGTAAAACTTACGGCATTGATGTTGAGCCACTTGGCAACGGATGGAATACCTTAAAATTGACAGTTTTAGACAACCTGTTTACAGTTTACCTAAACAATAAGCAGCTATTTCAGGTAAAAGACGACACCTTTAAAAAAACAGGTAAAATTGGTCTTTGGACAAAAGCCGATGCAGTAAGCTACTTTGATGATTTACAGGTTGTAAAAGGTAGCCAATAAAACTAATCAGGATTATACTATTGCCAATTTATGAAAATCATATCTATAAAAAAATGTCTGTTTACTTTTCTAATTTTATTTGTATGTGCGGTAGCTTCAAGCCAAAATATTGTAATAAACGAGGTTGTATCGAGCAATAATACTATAATACAAGATTGCGACGGAGATTTTAGTGATTGGATTGAGTTACACAATTTAACGGCTTATGATATTGATTTAGTCAATTACAAATTATCCGACAACAGCAACTCAATCGGTAAATGGGTTTTCCCCGATATTGTTATTCATGCCAATTCATACCTTATAGTTTTTGCATCTAATAAAGATAAATTTCAGAATAATGAGTTGCATACAAATTTTAAAATCAGCCAATCGGGTGAGCCGCTTATTTTAAGTAACAGTAACGGCGAAATACTGTCTGAGATAGCCGCTATTTATATCCCTACGGATAATTCGTATGCACGAATATCAGACAACAGCGAAGCAATGATTATTACAAATACGCCAACCCCAAACTCCGCCAATATTATTAATGAAGGAATTTATTGCTCGCATCAATCGGGGTTTTATAACAATAACATAAAACTTGAGCTTGTTAATATAAATAACAGCCAACAGATATTTTACACCTTAAATGGCGAGATACCCTCGGTTAACAGCCATTTATACACCGAGCCGATAACAATCGAAAATAATTCTGAAACACCATATTCCATTAGTGGTATTCCAACCACGCCGCTGTCGGGCCCATACCAACTATACAATTTTATTTGGAAAGAGCCGCAGAGTGTTTATAAATGCAATATTGTTAGGTATGCCGCTTTTGAAAA
>CAYQPP010000198.1:0-5364 GCA_964419235.1 uncultured Bacteroidales bacterium | reverse complement strand
AGCTATTTTGGGAATAAAGGAGAGAGTGCTTTTGAAACTGATGCCGGCATGAGAATGCGAGGTTATGGCAGTGCTTCTTACCCCCAAAAATCATTTATTATATATTTTAGGAAAGAATATGGTAAAAGCAAAATTGAATATCCTATTTTCAACAATCCTAAAGTAAAAAAATATAAGCGGCTTATTTTAAGGAACTCGGGGAATGATTTTACTCAATCTCATTTTAAAGATGCAATGCTTCAGGAAGTTATGAGCACAATGAATTTGGAAAAACAAGATTTTAAACCATCAGTTGTGTTTATTAACGGAGAGTATTGGGGCATTTATAACCTAAGAGAAAAATACGATAAATACTACTTTAAATACAAATATGGAATAGACAAAGACAGTATTAACATTCTGGGGATTTGCGGAAATATTGAAGAGGGAGATAATACCGATTATATTAGCGTAACTGATTTTGTTAAACAAAACGATTTGTCGATAGACGACAATTACATTTTTGTAAGCAATAAAATAGATATTGAAAATTTTATTGATTTTCAAATTGCAGAAATATTTTTTGCCAATTATGATTGGCCTTGCAATAATTTTAAAATATGGAAGGATAATAAGCCAAATTCAAAGTGGCGGTTTATGATTTATGATTTAGACTGCTCTTTTTCTTATGATGAAACTTCATCTTACCTTACCAAATCAATGGAACATGCCACAAGTACCAACGATTATTGGCCACACTGCAAATGCTCAAATTTGCTTTTTAGGCAATTATTAACAAACGAGGATTTTAAAAATCAGTTTATCGAAAAATTTGCTTATCACTTAAAAAACACATTCAGCATAAATCGGGTAACAAGCATTATTGATAGTTTTGCTTTGATATATTCAGATGAAATTGAAGAACATATGGCAAGGTGGGGTTATCCGGATTCTTTTAATGATTGGGAAAATGAAATAGCAGTATTGAATGACTTTGCAAACAAAAGACCCTGCTCCATGACTGATAACATTATGACTTTCTTTAATTTGTCTGAATTCGATTTTGATTGCACCCATGATGTTGATACTATTAAAAATAATGAAAACATATTATTATTTCCAAATCCAAGTGCCGGACGTTTTTCATTACATAATGGTTTAATAACTGATATAGAAAAAGGTAGAGCAACCCTTGTTAATTCAATAGGACAGGTTGTATTTACACAAAAGGACATTTTTATAGCCCCAAAACAACAATTTTATTTTAATCTGAACAACTTATCAAAAGGTGTGTATTTATTAATTTTTGAATATAATAGTGAAATAACTTATCAAAAAGTAGTTATAACCCCGGGTTAATAGTCTGGGAAAAGGAAAAATGATAATAAAGGCTTAAAAAAAGCGGAGTAGAATTAACCTATCTCCGCTTTTTAGTCATCTATATTCGCATTCTCAACTAGTTCTAATCAACATTATCAAATAAAAATGAGTTCTCTTCGCTTATTCGTGTAGTGCCCTCATCGTCGGTTAAAGTGTAGCGCGACACCTCTTTTTCCTGACAGTCGGCTTCATCCGATTCATCTAATTTTACGTTTTTGCGTTTAAAGGCGGGCTCATTTTCAAGCTCTTCAATATCGTCTTCGTTGTTATATGAAACTTTTGGTTTTTCGGCTTTGTTAACTGTTACGCCCTCGCTTTGGCCGGCAGTTGTTATGCCAATATCAAATTGCTTTTGAGCCTTTGGGTCAACCGCATTTTTATCATCATTAAAAAGCTCAAACTTTTCAACTTCTTTCTCATCTTCATCTTCGCCAAAATCAAACAGTTGCTTTTGCTCTTCAACATCTTTGTCGATAACCTCAAAAGGTATTTCTCCAAGTTCCTCCTCCTCATCTGCTTTTGCAAATTGTTGAACGGGCTCTTTTTTGGGCTTTGTTACCTCAATCAACGGCACCGAAACTTTTTTGCCGGCCTCGTGTGCCACCAACTCAGGAATACTCTCGTTGCCAAAGCCTGTTGCTATAATTGTTATGCATATTTTATCGCCAAGCGAGTTGTCGAGGGTGTTCCCCCAAATAATATCGGCGGTCATCCCTGCTGCCTCCTGCACATAATCGGTAATTTCGCCAATTTCGTCCATACGCACCTCGTCGTCGGGCCCCGAGGCAATATTCAGGAGTATGTTTTTTGCGCCTTTTATATCATTGTTGTTTAACAGTGGCGAAGTCAAAGCATCTTCGATAGCCAGCATGGCACGGTTTTCGCCTGCTGCCATAGCCGAGCCCATTAAAGCCACGCCGCTGTTTGCCATTACGGTATGTACATCGGCAAAATCGACATTAACCGAGCCGTGAACTGTAATAATTTCGGCAATGCCTTTTGCCGCAACGGTAAGCACATTATCGGCTTTTCCAAATGCCTGCGATAACGGCAAGTCGCCGTGCATTTCGCGCAGTTTTTCGTTGTTTATAACAAGTAGTGTGTCAACATGGTCGCGCATTTTTGTCAATCCCTCAATTGCCTGATTCATGCGCCGTTTGCCTTCGAACCTAAAAGGCAGGGTAATTATGCCCACGGTAAGTATGCCAAGGTCTTTTGCCTCTTCGGCAATTACGGGTGCTGCTCCCGTGCCTGTTCCACCGCCCATTCCGGCGGTAATAAAAACCATTTTTGTGTTATGCGATAATACCTCGCTAATTTTATCGAGGCTTTCAATGGCGGCCTGTTTGCCCTGTTCGGGTTTGTTGCCTGCGCCGCGCCCTTGGGTAAGGGTTTCGCCCAACTGTATTTTTATAGGCACTTCGCTATTGTTAAGCGCTTGCGCATCGGTGTTGCATATTAAAAAATCGACGTCGGTTATTCCCTGGCGAAACATGTGATTTACTGCATTCCCACCACCACCACCAACACCAATTACCTTGATAATCGAGCTTTTGTTTTGTGGTAAATCAAAATTCATCAGTTCTTCGGCCATGATTGTTGTTTTTATTCTGTTAATAGATTAATTCATCTCCTCTTATCTTTGAATCTGTAACTTACACTATTTTTTGAAACAGATTCGAATTACAAATCTACGCTTTCGGTAATTCTCTACATTTTTTCATCGTCAACCTCAAAAAACTCGCCCAATTTATCAAACAGGGTTGTGATTTTCGGTTTGCCGTTCTTTTTCTCTTTTGGCTGTTTTGCTTTGTCTTCGGGCTCTTTTTCAGGTTTGTCTTCAATGTCTGTTTTTGTTTCAACCTTAGCTTTTTCTTCAACAAAACTGTTATCCTTGTCGGAAAACCCCGAAAGCATTAAACCTACCGCAGTAGCAAACATTGGCTGGTTAACCTCGTCAACAATTTTGCTTTGTACGCTTTGGTTAGGCAAGCCCAAACGGACATCCATACCTGTTTTAAAGGCAACAAGTTGCCCAAGGTTTTTAAGCAATGCCCCGCCGCCCGTTAGTACAATTCCTGCGCCAAGCTGTTGCAACATACCCGATGCTTCAACCTCAAAATATACCTGCGCCACTATCTCCTCCATACGCGATTGGATAATGTGTGCAAGGTTTTTAAACGAAATCTCTTTTGGCGGCCTTCCGTTAATACCCGGAATGCTAACAACTTTATTCTCTTGAGCCTTGTCGGCAAGCGATGAGCCGTATTTTATTTTTAATTGCTCGGCGTAACGCTCTAAAATATTGCAGCCCTGTTTAATGTCTTGTGTAACAATATTGCCGCCAAATGGTATTACGGCGGTGTGCCTTATAATTCCGTCGTAAAATACAGCTACATCGGTGGTGCCGCCGCCAATATCAACCAATGCTACGCCAATCTCTTTTTCGTCTTCGGTTAAAACCGCATCCGATGATGCCAATGGTTGGAGTATGAGGCTTTTTACATTTATGCTTGTACGGTTTACGCACTTTTTTATATTGTTGGCAGCAGCAGTTTGCCCAATTACTATATGAAAATTGGCCTCTAACCTTTTGCCAAACATGCCTACTGGGTTTTTTACGCCTGTTTCATTGTCAACAATATAGCTTTGTGGCAATACGTGTATAATCTCTTCGCCCACGTCAATTGGTATTTTGTGCATATCGTCAACCAGCGCCTGTACATCCTCTTTTGAAATTTCTTCGTCGTAAGAGTCGCGGTTAATATATCCGCGGTTACGGATACTGCGTATATGCTGTCCGGCAATGCCTACATAGGCATCGGTAATTTTAACGCCTGCTTGCGATTCGGCCAAATCAACAGCTTGGCGAATGGCTTTAACCGTTTGTTCAATATTTAAAACAACGCCCCTCTTTACTCCGGTTGAGCGAATATTCCCATAGCCCAATATATCAATTGTGCCTGCTTCACTTTTCTTACCAATTATTACAACTATTTTTGTTGTACCTATATCAATTGCGGCAACTATTTTTTCTTTCATATATGTTAGAGTTTATCTATTATACTAATCTGTTTATTATTTACCGTTATTCTATCGTTTTGTGCAAATTACCTGATTGTTATATTTTAAGTTTATAGTTTTGTATTTATTCCATCCGGCACTTGGCAAACCTTGTTTATAAAGGGCTTTTAAATTTCTGAATTTATTTTTATAATTGTCGGTATTGCCAAGTTGAATTATCTGGGTGCCAACCCTCGGAACCAGTTCAAAACCATTATCCAAAACGTAAATTTGCTCAATCTGGGCCCTCCAAAATTCATCATGATAAATATAAGCGGCCAATTGATACAAATCAAGTAGTAAGGGATTAGAGTTATCCACAGAGTTATCACCAATTTTTGCCTTTTGTGCAGCTATAAGTTTTGTGTAATTTAAACCTATATTGCCCGATGCTATTAGCACATGCGCCGAATATTTGTTTGACAAGGGCATGATTTTCCCTTCGTCGTCAACATAAAAGCTTTCGCGGTTTTTATTTATTATGCGTAAAATCGGGTTGCGCTGAATAATTTTTATCTCAACATCGCCCTGTAATGTGCTGTGTACATTGGCCTCTTTTACCGAAGGGTGCAAAAGCAAAAACTGTTCGAGTTTATTTACATTGATGCTGTTTATATCTTCGCCAATAATTTTTTCTCCTTTATCGTTTAACATTGAAAGCACATCTGCTTCTTCAATAAAAAAGTTATTGGTCTCATCAAGTATCCTAACAATTATTTTGCTGCATTTTATTTCGTGCTTTTTTGCGGCAATAAGCGGCAGCATTATTGCAAGATAGAGCAAAATGGTTATCCATGGGGCTATGCTTTTAAACTTTTTCATTTTTCTTTCACTTTGTTATTGTGTGTTGCTTATTGAGTATTAATCCAATAAAAAATATTCAACATTCAACACTAAATTTTCAACTTTCAATTATTATATTTCTGCATATTTGATTTTGCT
>CAYQPP010000197.1:0-7110 GCA_964419235.1 uncultured Bacteroidales bacterium | reverse complement strand
TTTCTGTTTATGGCATCAATGCCAAGTGCGGCATCGGAGTTTTCATCCCAGCGGCGGCATAAATATAAAGGGTTGTAAATCCGTCCGATTTTATAATTTCGGCTTATTGCGAGTCCAACACCATAGTCTTCGCCGTAGCTTGTGTTTGGGATTTGTGTTTTTCGTAAAACAGGTGTATAAAAAGCCCTTGGTGCGCCAAGACCGTTAATCCTGAGTGCGTTGTTCCTGCCATTGTCGGGAGTCCACTCTTTATGGTCGATAATTCCGGGCGGTATTTCTTCTAAATTAAAGTTGGTCATAATATACGCCCCTATAACCATAGCGCACCCCTCTTTATAAAAGGTGTCAACAATTTGTGTTATAGTGGTTTCGTCTTTATATAAATCATCGCTATCTAACTGAATGGCAAATTTACCGCAGCTTGGGTTGTGAACAGCGAGGTTCCAGCATCCGCCAATTCCCAAATCGGTACGTTTGGGTATTATATGAATTATATTTGGATATTTTTTAGCGTGCTTTTTTATTGTTTCGGTAGTGCCGTCGGTGGAGTGGTTGTCAACAATAATTAAGTTGAAATTAAGGTCGGCTTTTTGTCTCATTACCGACTCAATGGCGTCGGCAATGGTTTTGTTGCGGTTGCGTACCGGTATTATTACCGATGCCTCAACCGGAAAACCGGCATCGTTAAATGATATTTTTTTTAAGTTTGGGGCAAGGTATCCGCCAATCTCTTTTAGGTGGGTGGTTACGGCTTTTTCCATCTCTATTTGAACGTTTCGGTTTTTTGGGTCAACGTATTCAAATAGTTTTTTGTCGTTGGCATCGGTTTTTATTTCAATAACAGAGTATAAATTTTCAGGAATGTGAAAAGGCAGGCTGTTTTTACTTAAAGCCAAACGAAGCTGATACAGCCCAGCAAACTCAAAATTTTCAGAAAAACCGCTAACGGCTTTTTTTAAAGCAGGCATACTGATAAAAAGCATAGGCCCAAAATTGAAATCGTCGCGCAAGCTGCCTTTTTGGTAACCTATTAAAGGATGTGGTTTTTGAACGCCATCGGCAATATCAATGTAATTAGAGTAAACTATATTGGCATTGCTGTTATCGGCAATAGAGATAAAACGCTCTATTGAAAAGTACCCAAGTTTTATCTCAACTTCGTTTGTGATAAGCAGCGAGTAATCGGCATTAGATTTTTGCGCAATGGCTTTAATGGTTTTTGTATTTAAAATGCTGCCTGTTTTAATAAATTCGCATTTTTTATGTTCAATCGTAGTTTTGTTATCAGCAAGTAGATATATGTTTTCAATATGTTTGTTTTGTTCCAACTCTGATATAAGGTTTTTCCAAATTTTAGGGTTGTTGTATGGTATAAAGCAATTTACTGTTTTCATTTTTTTATATTTAAGCTAACTACTTGAATAATAATTCCACAATAGCCTATCCCGTTTTTTCGAGATGGGTTTTATCAATTTATTTTTTTTTGTATTAAATTTTCCAATATTTTTTTCATTATTAAATCTCGCTCATTTTTGTTTATGATGGTCTCAAACGGAAATCCCAAAGCCACTATTTTGTATCTGCCATTATATATTACACCTGCGCTCATATTGTTTTCGGAATACTGCAGAAGGGTAACTGCTGTTGTGTCAATCGGCTCAAGTGCATCGGCTGATTCAACCGTATATATTTTTTTATTATAGGTTGTATTAAAACGGAACTGTTTTTTATTATTGAGAAAATCGGCATCAGAGAAGTAAAAATTGCCTTTTCGTGATGCGTTGCCCGTACGCCATTTGAATTTAAGCAATGCGCCTATAATTGAATCCTGTTTGTTAAAGTGGGCATCGCCAGCAATGTGTGCACCCGAAACAAACAGGCTGCCTCCGTTATTCAGATATTTTTTCAGCTTATAAATAATATCATCGGTAAAAATTTGATAATGGGGTACGGAATCGTTTTTGGGGAGGAAGGTGGTTTTTTCCTCTCCTGCCAAGAAGTCGATAATTTTATATTTTGTTATATCAAAGTTATCTGCAATAACAGCCTCATCGCTAACAGAGACAAAAGCAAAACCTGCATTTTTTATTGATTGCCCGTGGGTAAAGCTAAAGTTGAATGTATTGCCCGGAATTACCTTATCCTCCATGTCGGCATATGAGGCTCCAAAACCGGGTGAGTCATCATCGAGCCAAGGCGAGTTTTTATTAAAATCGTATTGTGCGCCGGTTGTGCTGAAATCGTACATGTAGGGCACACCATTATCAATATTGTTTAAAAAGCCTGCATGGTTTTCGTCGTTAAAAAAGGCAGCTCCCCCCAAACGATCAAAAGCATTAATTATTAACACCGTATCGGCTGCATTGCTTATGCTGCAAACCGATAGCTCCTCCGATGGAAAACTTTCGCCACCATTGTTTGTTGCTGTAACCTTAAAACTATAAATAACATTTTGTTTAATATTCGGCAAATTGAATTCGGTTGATTCCACAACTGTTCCGTTATCAAAACCTCTGTTGTCAAGTTTTGTGTAAATAGTATATTTTTTGGGCAAAGCTGTTGGTTCAAGCGGATCGGTTTGTGGTTGCCATTTTAGTTTTATACCGCCATCTTGCGTAAGCCCTGTTTGAAAATGCGTAACCGGCAAAGGCTGCACAACATACTCTATTCCATAAAAAGTATTCATAAATTTGAGTATCCCTTTGTAAACCGCCCTGCCTACGTCAAACTGAAAAGCAGGCTCTTTACCGAAACGCACATCAATAAAATTTTGGTGCGACAAAAGCTCAAGTAGCATGGTGGGGGTATTAGGACGGCGTGTTTCGCTGTACTCTCTGTTCCACATTGGACGGCGAGTCCATGCGGGGTCGTATTTTAAACGTATGTCGTTAACAATTTGTGTTTGTATTATATCGGTTAAGTCGCGCGATGCCATTTTTGATATGCCATTGGGTAAAGCCGCACCCTCGTTTTTTGAGCTGTAAATACCCAAAGTCCCAATTACCGTGTCGTTATTGGTAATTCCGGCATCGGTATGAAATGCCAAAGTCATATCAATTGGAATACCCAACCCTTTTGCATTTGGTGCCTTTTCGGGTCCCGATGGCGCGCCAATAAGGTAGTTTACCCATTCGCCCCTCGATTGTCTGTCGTCGGCATAATCGTTGTTTTTATAATGTTTCCATACCAATGTATCGGGAAAGCCTGCATATTGTAAATAGTACCGCGCCCCCTCTTGGTAACGCGGGCGGTTACTAACAAGTCCGTTGCGGCTTATATTTCCCATTCCGCCACCAAACCTAACGGCATCGGCTGTAATTGTTTGCCCTGTTTTTTTGCATGTGTTTAGCAGCTCAACTTTTCCGTTTTCGGGATTTACCCCCTTCTTAAATTTGAAATTCCCTAAATAAACCCATGTTCCACTGCCTATTTGCTGGTTTACCAAAAATTCGGTAACACCGCCTAAGTGGTAAACTTTGTAATGTGCGGTATTGGTACTGTTTTTTACAGATTTATACGAAACATAAACAGGGTAATAGCCGTTTTCGGGAATATCGGGAATCCACTGCATGGTTTTTAAGTTGTTTTTGGCAGATATGAATTTTGTGGCTGTCCCGAGTTTAAACGGGTTTTCGTTTGTGTAGGGCGGATTGCCGATTGCAAAGCCCGAATCAATTTGCGTATAGCTTATATCGGTTTTAAAAATACTGCTTAGGCTGCTTGTATCGTTATCAACTATAACCTCGTTGATTTGCCAACTGCGCTCGCGCGGAATAAATATATTTGCGCCTGCATTTTCCAACATCGGCACAAGGTAATTCATGGTAAATATCATAGGAAACAAGTCTTCAACCGTATTGAACAACCTTGCGCGCTGCCACTCCCAGCGGTTAAGCGTAGATTCGTAATACCACCCGTGGCTGTGCCAAAGTGCTATGTTAATATTGTAAAGGCTTAATGTTTGGTTGTTTGGCTTCGATATATTTTGAACTATTGGCCGTGTTTTTCTGTCTAATTTTCCAAAAGCCCGAGTTTTATCCGCATCCCTCTTTTTTGCCCTGTAATAGTTGGGTATGTAACTCTGTATATTGCTGCCATTCGAATACAGGTTCACTTTATATTTTTTGTATTGTTTATCAAAGACATTTTTTAAGTTAGTTTTAATATCCTCAACCAAGTCTTCTCTAAACGGGGCATACGAGAGGCTCGCATCAAAATATACATTTATTGTTCTGTTTTTTTTATCGATATTAATAGAATCAATAGTTGTTGAGTCGGTTTTGTTGTAACCTGTTTTTAAAATAAATGAGCTATTATTAATATGGTTACCAATAAATTTATTGAGGCTGTTTTGCAACTGAGAATTATCGGTAATATTTAAGTTTTGGGCTAATGCAGCAGGGTTGTACATCCCAAATAAAACCAAAATTGCAATTATAAGTTTGAGCATGTCGGGTATAATTTGTGTTAATTTGTTAGTTTGGATGTAAAAGTAAAGTTTATTACCGATAAAAAACAAAGTGTTGATTTTATTGTTATCAAATAAAAGGCATTTAATGACAAAAAAGTGTAAAAAAAAGGATTATAGAGAGCCCCAAAACCCTAATTTTCTTTGTAAAAAGTGTTGCCGTAAAGCAAAAAAGGAGGATAAACTTTGCAAACCCGAGAAACTATAAGTAGAATTGACAAATAAAATCAATTAAAGTATATGAAAGCTTTGATATTTGCGGCAGGATTGGGTTCGCGCTTTAAACCGATAACAAATAAAATACCCAAAGCCTTGGTTAAGGTTGATGGAAAAACTTTGTTGCAATTTAACATTGAGCGTTTAATACAATTTGGCGTTAACGATATTGTTATTAATGTGCACCACTACTCTAACCAAATAATTGAATTTTTAAAATACCATAATTTCTTTAATGTAAATATTCAAATATCCGACGAGTCGGGGCTTTTGCTCGACACAGGCGGAGGATTAAAAAAAGCGGCTAACATGCTTAAAGGAGGTGAGCCGATTCTATTGCAGAATGTTGATATTTATTCTGACATTGATTATAACAAAATGCTAAAGCAGCATAACAATAGTGGGGCTTTGGCAACATTGGCGGTTCAAAACAGGGAGTCGTCGCGCTATTTAATGTTTAACGGCAATAACCAACTTAGTGGGTGGATAGACACAAAAACCAATGAGCAAATAGTAACGCGTCCAAATAATTCCACAAAAAATATGGCATTTTGCGGCGTTCATATTGTTTCGCCTAAAATATTGGATATGTTGCCTGATAAAAATGTTTTTGGGATAATCGAAATTTATCTTGAGCTGTCAAAAACCCAAACTATTTCGGGTTATTTACACAACAATAATTATTGGTTTGATGTGGGAAGCCCCGAAAAACTTGAAAAGCTTGAACAATTTCTTCATTTAAAGAAAAAATAATAAAATTAAAAGTTGCTCCAATGTTTGTTTCATTTACATGAAGTTAGTATTTTTATGTGTTTAATGAAAACACTTTCTTTTTTATTGTGTTATAGAAAGAAAAGTTAAAGGATAGTATATGGAAGATTTGATTATACATGGAAATAGACAGAAGCCTGATTTGGTATTTTCAGCATCTACGGGAGAGTTAAAGGTTTCAGGACAGTCATTACCTGAAAATGCAACTCTTCTTTATGAGCCGGTATTAAAATGGATAGCAGAGTATTCAAAAACTCCTGCCAAGCAAACTGTTTTCTCATTAAAGATGAAATATTACAATACCGCATCATCAAAAATGTTTTTTTCAATTATCAAAAGCCTCAATTTATTATATAAGGCAGACTCCGATATTGAAATAGAGTGGCATTATCAAGATGACGACGAAGATATGTTGGATGCAGGTGAATATTTCAGAGATTTGGTTGACATACCATTCAAATTTATTCCGTATTAAAATTATTATTATAAATTATTGAAAGCTCCATAATAGGGGCTTTTTTGTTGGATTCAAAACTATTTTTTGACATGGAAAAACCTACGGGGTCGCTTATAAGTTATATGGCCAATAAAGTTAAAAGTGAAGGCGGAATAAATTTGGCGCAGGGAATACCTGCATTTGAACCGCCCCAAGAGCTTTTGCAGATATTACAACAAATAGTGCCCGATAATATGCATCAGTATGCACCGGGCATGGGTAACCATCAACTACTGAGGCAGCTCGAAAAACATTACGGTATTCCACAAAACCAGTTTTTGGTTGTAAACGGGGCTACCGAGGCTATATCACTCCTAATAACATATATTATACGATTGGTTAACACAGAATTCTCTGTTTTGGCATTTGACCCTGCCTATGAGAGTTATAAACATTTACCGCGCATTTTTAATTTGCCGTTTACCTCATTTAAATTGACCGATAAAGCTGAAGTTGATTTTGCCGAACTTGAAAACACCATTGTTAATAACAATGTAAAACTTATTCTTTTGGCATCGCCGGGCAATCCTTTTGGTAAGGTGTGGACAAAAAACGAAGTGCAAACTTTGGTTGAATTATGCAATAAACATAAGGTGTATGTTATTTTTGATGCAGTTTATTCCGATTTATATTTTGAGCAAAAACCTTTTTCGCCGTTAGATAATTTAAGCGAGTATGTGTTTTATGTAAACGCCTTCTCAAAAAAATTCTCGATAACCGGCTGGCGGGTTGGCTATTTAATTGCTCATGCATCGCATATGCAAGGAATAACCGATGTTCATGATTATACGGGCTTGTGCGCCCCCTCAATATTGCAGCAGGCTATTGCCAATTATGTTGACAAGCACAATTTTGGCATTGATTATACAGACGATTTGCGCAATAAGCTTTTTGCAAACTATAATCAGTTGTATAATGAGCTTGAATTACTGGGTTTTAACATAAAACCCGCCCAAGGCGGATATTTTATTTGGACAGAACTGCCTAAACAATTTGATGACGGGCTTGATTTTGCTTTAAAATTATATAATGACGAGAAGGTTGCCGTGGTACCCGGAATCCATTTCTCGGAAAGCGCCAAGCGGTTTATCCGTATTAATATTGCACGCCAGCCTTATGAAATTAGCATGGCGGTAAGCAAAATAAAAAAGTTTATATC
>CAYQPP010000196.1:1411-7148 GCA_964419235.1 uncultured Bacteroidales bacterium | reverse complement strand
CTTAATTTCTTAAACTTGTCTCGCTTTAGCGGAACTTGTCTCGCTTTAGCGGATGGTTTAATAGTTTAAATATACAAACAATTTATTTTTTTAATACCTTAATGGTTTAATTATAAACAGATGAAAAATGACGATTTTATTTTCGGTATCCGAACAGTAATCGAAGCCATACGGTTTGGAAAAGATATTGACAAAGTGCTTATTAAACGCGGGCTTAAAGGCGAGCTGTTTAAAGAGCTTTTGACCGCAATAAACCAAAATGGCATAGCATCTCAATATGTTCCCGAGGAAAAACTGAACCGTGTATCGCGCAAAAACCACCAAGGCGTTATCGCACTAATGTCGCCGGTTACATTTTACCAACTTGATAATGTAGTTGCCGAAATTTTTGAAAAAGGCGAAAACCCGTTTATTCTAACCCTCGATGGGGTGTCAGATGTCAGAAACTTTGGGGCTATTGTTAGAACCGCCGAATGTGCAGGCGTGCACGCCATTGTTATTCCCGATAAGGGCTCGGCACGCATTGGCTCCGATGCCGTAAAAACATCAGCCGGCGCACTACACAAAATGCCTGTTTGCAGGGTTGCCAGCTTAAAAAAAGCCATGGAATACTTACAACAAAGCGGCATTATACTTTATGGCGCTACCGAAAAAGCCACCGAAAACTATTACAACAGCAATTTTAACACCCCCATATGCATTATAATGGGAGCCGAAGATACAGGCTTAAGTCCCGATATTTTAAGATTTTGCGACAACCTTATCAAAATACCTATTCTTGGCGAAATTCAATCACTAAACGTGTCGGTTGCAGCATCGGTTTTAATTTATGATGTGGTGCGCCAACGGTTAAACGGATAATTCTTTTAAATTTGCTGAACAATAAGCATGGATAAATGAAAAACCTAAAATCATATATCATTGTATTGTTGATGCTGGGCATTGCCTTGCCCCTATCGGCACAATTTTACAATGGCCACCAAATGACTTTTGGGAAAAGCCGTGTGCAGTACAACAACTTTTATTGGCAATATTACCGTTTCCCAAAATTTGACACTTACTTCTATGTAAGCGGCAACAAGCTGGCCGAATATGTTTCGCAAATTGCAATGGAGGAGCTTGATCAAATTGAATACTCGCTTGAGGAGATTTTGCAACGCCGCATGATATTTATTGTTTATAACAAACAGAGCGAGTTCCGCCAAAGCAATATTGGTTTAATAAGCGGTGCCGAAGAGTACAATATTGGCGGTGTAACCCGAATTGTTGACAACAAAGTTTTTGTTTACTACGAGGGCGACCACAATAGGCTGCGAATGCAGATAAGAGCATCAATAGCCGAAGTTTTAATAAATGAAATGCTGTACGGCGGCAGCTTCCGCGACAGGGTATCGTCGTCAACAATGCTAAACCTGCCCGAATGGTTTACACCAGGGTTAATATCATACATTGCATACGATGCTGATTTTAATACCGAAGCCGATATTAAATCAGCAATACTCAAAGGAAAATCGCAAAAAATACACCGCTTGCACGGTAACGATGCCAGAATTGCCGGCCATGCCTTTTGGCGATATTTGTCAGAAACATACGGCGAGCAAATCGTATCGCAAATTGTGTATATGACACGCATCTCAAAAAGTGTTGAATCGGGGTTTTTATATGTACTCGGCATGCCATTAAAAGATGTGCTTAACGATTGGTTTTATTACCACCAAGGCAGGTATGAAGATGAAATTAAAAACCGCAATGGCAAACCCGACGACAGTGAGCCTTTTGTTAAACGCCCCAAAAAGAAATATGTGTATAACGAGGTAAAAATGTCGCCCAACGGAAAATATATAGCCTACACGACAAACCAAAACGGACAGTACAAAATATGGCTATACAATGTGCAAACAGGTAAAACCAAGCGGCTTGTAAAGCGCGAAAACAAGCTTGAGCAGATAACAGATTACTCGTTCCCACTGATTGCATGGCACCCCACAAGCGAATTTTTAACCTATATTTTTGAACGAAAAGGACATATTTGGCTCGACTTTTATAACATTGAAACAAAAGAGATTCAAGAAAGAGAAGTTTTTTATCTTGACAAAGTGTTAGATTACAGCTTTTCGCACGATGGACAAGAGATTGTATTATCGGCTGTTGAAGAGGGATATACCGATATTTTTGTCTATTCGGTTGTGGCAAGCACTTTTAACAGGATTACAAAAGATATTGCCGACGACATAAACCCCAAATTTGTTGACAAATCAAAAAAAATAATATTCGCTTCAAACCGAAAAACAACACAAATAAAATACGAAAAAGGCACCGAATCGCCATTTCAGGATAACTACGATCTGTTTATCTACAATTATAAAAATCCTGAAAAAGAGCTAACACGGGTAACAAACTCGTGGCGTGTTGACGAGATAAAACCAGTTGAATACAAAAAAAACAGGTATTTCTTCCTAACAAACAAAAACGGAATTTATAACCGCGGATATGCTGCGTTTGATAGTACCATAAGCTTTATCGACACTGCCATTCACTACCGCAACTATACAAAAACGTACCCCATAAGCAATAGGGCTTTCAATATTAACGATTACGATTTTAACGCCAACACCCGCGAATTTACCGATGCGGTAAAAAAAACAAAAAAGTATTCACTATTTACCAATAAAGTAAACCCGAAATTAAGGCCCAAACCAAACGAATTTAAAAACACATGGTTTAAAGATTACTATATTGAAAAAAAAGAGATTGACAGCCTGCTTATAGCTGAGATTGAGAATTATAGAACCGATTCAACAATAATAAATAATTACGATGATTTTATTGACGACACGGTAATTGACATTAACAATTACATTTTTGAAATTGAAAAAATGAGCTTTTATAAAGCCGACGAAGAGGAAAAACCAAAACCTTTTATGCTGCCCAAACAGCTTGTATATTTTACAAATTTTTACTCTAACCTATTGGTAACGCAAGTCGATTTTGGTTTTATGAACCAATCGTACCAAGCATTTACCGGAAGCGCATTCTATTTTAACCCGGGATTTAACATACTTACCAAAGTAGGTGCCATCGACCTTTTTGAAGACTATAAAATAACAGGTGGCATAAGATTTAGCATCGACTTTGAGTCGAACGAATACCTGCTTAGCGTTGAAAACCTTAAACATAGGCTCGACAAACAGTATATTTACCACAGGCAGGTATTTGAAAGTGTTACCAAATATGAATACTCAAAAATTTTTACCAATGAGCTTATGACGGTATTCAAATACCCCATTACGCAAATACAGGCCTTTAGGGGAACGGTGTCGGCAAGGATTGATGAGCAAGTTTTTAAAGCTCTTGATCCTAAATCGCTAAATAGAGATGACACCTATAAATTTTGGGGGGGGCTAAAAGGCGAATACATAATTGACAACACGCGCAACCTTGGGTTAAACCTGTACGACGGCACACGTTTGAAAGTTTTTGGCGAGTATTATTCCCAATTGGGCTCAAATATCAACTCGCACCTTTTTGTGGTTGGCACCGATGTGCGGAATTACCTGTCGATACACCGCGGAATGGTATTTGCAAGCCGCTTTGCATATAGTACATCATTTGGCAAATCGCTGTTAATGTACTACTTGGGCGGCGTTGACAACTGGATGAATTTTAGCCGCAACACTCCCACTTTTGACTACTCAACAGATATAAACAGAGAAAAAAACTGGGTGTTTCAAGCTGTGGCTACAAACATGCGCGGATTTGTTCAAAATGTTAGAAATGGAAACAGTTTTGCCGTTGCCAATTTTGAACTGCGCTGGCCAATTGTCCGCTATATTTTTAACCGCCCAATAAGCAACGACTTTTTAAATAACTTTATGGTTATGGGCTTTACCGACCTTGGTTCGGCATGGGAAGGGTTTAACCCTGCAAATGCTGTAAACGCCTACGACTACGATATAATTTACCGAAAACCCGTTACGGTAGTTATCGACCGCAAACGCTCACCGGTAGTAGCCGGAGTGGGCTTTGGCCTGCGTACAAGGCTATTGGGCTATTATGTACGTACCGATTGGGCATGGGGAATCGATGGCGGAAGAGTTTTACCATATGTGTTTTACCTGTCGCTTTGTACCGATTTTTAATAAAGCACCATTGTTAGTGTGGTAATTATCACACTATAAAAACAGAGGAATCATATACTGCTATAACAACTTTTCCAATTCCCAAGGCCTTAAATGTTTTATTCCTTGATAATCAGAGAAATGAGTATCGTCAAGCGAGATAACAATTTTTTCATAATTATCTTTAATACTTAACAAATTCCCAAACTCCCGCTCAATGGTCTTTTGCTCAACCAACAAATATGCAACTTGAATATATATTGTTTTGTCCTGTTTTTGAGCCACAAAATCAATCTCCCTGTTATTTAATATGCCCACAGTAACCTTGTATTGCATCCTTTTTAATTGCAGGTAAATATAATTTTCGATATTATAACCAATATCATCAGGATAAAACCCAAATAGCAGGTTTTTAAAAGACAAATCGTTCAAATAATATTTTCGTTCGCCACCAAGCACCTGTTTGCCCCTTAAATTATATCGTTCAGCTTCATGTATTATAAAAGCGTTTTTAAGGTGGTTTACATAAGTTGAAAGTGTCTCGTAATTTGTTTTCTTTTGCAGGTTTTTAAAATACTTCACAATATTTGTTAGCGAAGTTAAATTCCCAATATTTAAAGAAACAAACTTAAAAACCGCATTTAATAAATCGACATCTTTTACATTGTGCCTGCCTATAATATCGCGCAAAACAATCGTGTTCAATAAACTTTCAACATAATGCCGCTTAAGCTCTTCCTTTTCAAAATTCAACATTTCGGGTAACCCGCTGCCTTGTATATATTGCAAAAAAGTCTTTTTATTGATGGCAAGGTTTTTATACTTTGCATATTCAACCAAATCAAAAGGAAAAATTTCAAATTCAATATAACGCCCTGAAAGCAAAGTGGCAAGTTCTCCCGATAAAAGATTTGAGTTAGAGCCTGTTATAAATATCTCATATTCTCCTGTAAAATCTTGCGAATAAGAATTCACAAATTTTTCCCAATCTTTTATACCCTGTATTTCATCAATAAATATATAAATCTTTCCTTCAACATTTAACTCCTTTTTATAAAATTCAAAAATATCATTCAAATCTGCAGCTGTCTTAATCTCATCAAAAACAAGATATTCCTTGTTCAAATAAAAAATGTTTTTTTTATTGACATTTTCTTTTTCCTGTAAAAAGCTCATTATTTGCCTAAGTAAATAACTTTTACCTACACGGCGTTGTCCAACAATAACTTTTATTAATTTATTGCCATGAAATTTAATTATCTTTTGTAAATAAGCGTTACGCTTAAATCCTGTATCAAAGGATTCTCCACCCCAAGAATTGTATTTTTTAATATTGTTAAATATTGCTTGCATAATTATTCTGCTTAAATTGAAAATACTACAAATATACGCAAATATTCAAAACCATTTGAATATTTTGATATAATCATCAATAATTCAAACAAACATGAAAAAATTGAAGTTATTAATAAAAAGATAATTGTGTTAAATGAGATGATATTATACTTTTGTGTAATTACTTTTTTTAACAAAAAAAACAAATATGTAAAAATCATTATTTTATAATTATAAAAAAACTTAATTTTCTTAATTTCTTAAACTTGTCTCGCTTTAGCGGA
>CAYQPP010000196.1:0-1311 GCA_964419235.1 uncultured Bacteroidales bacterium | reverse complement strand
TGTCTCGCTTTAGCGGATGGTTTAAATAATACAGATAACTTAATTTTCTTAATGCCTTAATTACAAGCAGATGAAGAACAAAATAGAGCAATTGGCAAAAGAGTATATTGATGAAATAATATCGATAAGGCGGCATATTCATGCCAACCCCGAACTAAGTTTTGAAGAAAAAGAGACTTCAAAATATATTTCTGCAAAATTGGATGAGATTGGCATTGATTACAAAAAAGGTTATGCCGAACATGGGATTTTGGGAATTATAAAAGGCGGAAAAGGAGCAGGAAAAACTATTGCGTTAAGGGCCGACATGGATGCCTTGCCAATTAACGAAGATAACAGCCTGCCATTTAAGTCATTAAATATTGGCAAAATGCATGCTTGCGGGCACGATATTCATACCGCCTGCTTATTGGGGGCAGCCAAAATACTGCATAAACTTAAAAACGAAATATCGGGTACTATACTGTTGATATTCCAACCTGCCGAAGAAAAAATACCCGGAGGCGCAAGCCTAATGATGGCCGATGGTTTGTTTAACGACTTTACCCCCGATTTAATTATAGGGCAACATGTTTACCCCGAACTGCCTGCCGGCGAGGTAGGCTTTAAACAGGGCAAATACATGGCATCGTCTGACGAGGTTTATATTACGCTTAAAGGCAAAGGCGGACATGCAGCGCTACCGTACAATACCGTCGATACCGTATTAATGGCATCGCAAACCGTGGTTTCGTTACAACAAATAGTAAGCAGGGTTATACCCACAAATATTCCGGCGGTTTTATCGTTTGGAAATATTGTTTGCAATAGCGCAATGAATGTAATTCCTGAAACAGTAAAGCTGGAAGGCACCTTTAGAATTTTGGACGAAGAGTGGCGTTATAAAGCACACGACAAAATAAGGGAGATTGCCCAATCGATTGCAAAAGGCATGGGCGGCAGTTGCGATGTTGATATACAAATCGGTTTTCCATCGGTTTACAACAACCCAAAAGTTACACAAAAAGCACAGTCGGCGGCAAAGCATTTTATTGGAGAAAAAGCGGTTCACAACCTCGAAAGCCGTATGACTGCCGAAGATTTTGGTTGGTATGCCCAAAAATTTCCGGCATGTTTTTACCGTCTTGGCGTTGGTCATACCGATGGCACATTGTCGGGAGGACTACATTCGCCAAAATTTTTAGCCAACGAAAATACAATTGAAACAGGCATGGCACTTATGGCATTTATTGCTATTGATGCACTTTAACGCTATTCGTTAAATTTCCATACTTTCCATTCATCACCCACGGCAGGACTGATATTTGTTTG
>CAYQPP010000195.1:0-7155 GCA_964419235.1 uncultured Bacteroidales bacterium | reverse complement strand
TAAGGCTTTGCTATTTCCCAACCCCGGCAATAATGAGATAAACTTGCAACTGCCGTGCAACAACAAAACCGCAATATTCAGCCTATACAATATTTCGGGCAAAAAGGTATTGTCAAAACAGGCAAACGCCGCACAAACAACAATAACAACAGGGCAACTGCCAACCGGCCTGTATATTTACGAGCTGCGCAAAAACGGAGCGGTTTTGGATAGGGGAAAGTGGGTAAAGCGGTAGTTGAAACCCGCAGTGCTTTACCATAGCAGGCAGGTTGCTGTATAAAAGGGTGAAATAAAGTTACAATGATATTATACTGCCAACGATAGCGGTAGTTTATGGTAATGCCGCCGCTATCTTTGCGTATTTAAGGGTAGGCTGTTTCATCTGTTTAAATATTGGTTAAGTAATAGGTGTTCAATTATATTTTTTTGTTTTTGCGTCTTAATTTTTTAAACTCCCTTAATGGCGAAGGTTTCATTTGTATATAAAATAAATTTCTTGTAGGTTTGAAATATATATAAAACCTCAACGCTTGAACTCTTCATATATAAAAAAATGTATTATCAGGCTCGGTATAGTTTTTACCGGATTAATAATTGGTTTTATTATCCATCCAAAACTGCCGCAAAAATACACAGGCAAACTTTTAAGCGGGACTAATCAATTGCTTGCCGACGGGCAGCGTATTGAGTATATCGACATTGATAATGACGGTTTGTCGGAAGAGTTTATCTATTACCATTTATCAGACAATAGGCAGCCGGTAATAAACCAATACTCAAATAACGGTGAGTTTAAAAATGTTTGGTATTTGGACGGGAAGGTTGCCGAAAATTTTGATTTTATTTCGGGCGATTATAATAATGACGGCGTTAATGAGGTTTTTGTTTTTTCATACGATAAAAATTGTCTCTGTTTATATGGGTTAAACCCCGAATCAAGCAACAGGTTTATATCTAAAAAGGTGTTTATACACCAATTTGTCAAAAATATCGACAATAGGCATATTGTGATTCATGCGGGTGGCATTGCCGATTTAAACAATGATGGTTTTGGTGAAGTCGTTTTTTCAATAAACAGTAGGTATTCAGACACTCCCCGCCGCGTTTATGCATATGATATTGTTAACGATACCCTGCTTAAATCGCCCGAGCTGGGTTGGCAGTTGGTAGGTAGTCCTATAATTTATGATATTGACAACGATGGTTTGCCTGAAATATTTTTGTCAACATTAAACAATACCAATCAAGCTTGGGTAACACCGCAAAACCAAGCACTCTATTCAGCCTCAGTTGTATTGCAGCATGATTTGTCGTACTATTTTGTACCAGTATTATTTGAAAGCCGCATGTCGGTTTCAACCACATTTCCGGTAACATTATTAAATAAAAAGTATATAGGTACCCTTAGCTGGTCGTTACGCAACGATAATAAATCGCGCTTAATGCTTATTAATAACAATGGCAAAGTAATTCAACGGAAAAAATTGACGCAAAACAGTTATGTGTTCGACCCAAAACGCAACTATTGGAATGATTTGCTGTTGTTTAGCCATAAAGGTTTTGTTTTTCAATACAACAATAGCCTTGTATTAAATAAAAAAACATCTTTGAAAGGACCAATTAACCAAGTGGCATTTATTGATGTTGATAGTGATAACAACCAAGAGTTTGTGGTTGTGCAAAATAATAAATTAGCAATATACCGTAACGATTTTAGCAGTCCTGTAACCATTGATATTCCCGGGTTAAATGTGCAAAAAGTATATTTCTCGGTTAAAAAAAACAGACTTAAAAGAAACCTGTTATCGGTTCAAAACAAAAATCAGCAATATTTAATAAGTTATGTAAAAAACAAATATTATTGGCTGCCTTACTTAGTTTATTTAAGCTCGATATTAGTTATTTTTTTAATATATTTTTTATTGCGAAAAATACATTTTAAAAAGGTTGAAAGAGTTAAGAACGATAATGAAAATTTTTTCTCAATGCAGATGGAGCTTATCAGAAACCAGCTCGATCCGCATTTTTTATTTAATGCCCTAAATTCAATCAGTTTTTCGATAAACAAAGACGAGCGCAAAATAGCTTATCATAACCTTGGTCTGTTTTCAAAATTTTTACGTGAATCAATAATCTCGCTCGAAGATTTTTCGAGGTCGCTTGAAGAGGAGCTTGATTATGTGCAAAACTATTTGACACTTGAAAAATTTAGGTTTAAAGATAAATTTGATTATGATTTTATTATTGGCCCGGGAGTAAACAAGGCACAAAAAGTACCAAAACTAATTCTGTTTAGTTTTATTGAGAGTGCTCTAAAAAAAGGAGTGTTGCCAAAAAATACAGGCGGGCGAATCGAGATTATTATTGATACTTTTGATGTAAAAGGAATTTACCTAATGATTGCCGATACAGGTTTGCACAGGGGGCTCGAAGTATCGGAGGTATCGCACACAAAAAATATGCTTATGATGAAACGGATAGCATTTTACTTTAACCAATACAACTTCAATAAAATAGAAATTAAGCTTAAAGATAATGGTACGCCCGAAAATCCTAAAGGCAGCAGCGTCGAAATTACCATTCCGCCCGATTACCAATATATTTTATAATTATTATACTATTTTATATGATAATCCGTTTTATGAGTTAGTTTAACTAAACCATTATTAATATTGAGAGCACTATTTTTTTATTTAGCATTGTTATTGCCACTTGTAAATTTTGGGCAAATTGGGGGCAATCATGTTTACGAATTTTTATCGATTCCCGTTTCGCCACGAGTGGCGGCGTTAGGTGGTTCGGCCATAGCAATTAACGATGGCGATATTAGCCTTGCCAACGAAAACCCTGCATTGCTTTCAAATAAAACCGATGGTAAGCTTAGCTTAGAATACATAAATTATATTTCGGACATTAACTTTGGATATACATCGTACGCAAAGCATTACAAAGGGTTGGGTACTTTTGGTATTGGGTTGCAATATCTTAATGGCGGCACATTTACCGAGGCCGACGAAAACGGGTATAAATATGGAGAGTTCGGCACTTCGGAATATGCTTTAAACCTATCGTATGCAAAATCGTTCGACAGCCTTTTTTCAATCGGAGCAACTATGAAACCGGTTTATTCGCAACTTTATCAGTACAATTCATTTGGTTTGGTAATGGATGTGGGGGCTGCCTATACGTCAAAAAGCGGGCTGTTTACCGCATCGGTTTTGTTTAAAAACATGGGTGCCCAAATTACAAAATATATCGACGAGAGCGCACCCGTGCCTTTTGAAATACAGGCAGGTATTGCTACAAAGCTTGAACATGCCCCGTTTAGATTTTCAATAGTGGTTCATAATATTGAAACCCCAAAGCTTACCTACAAAAAAATAAACTACCCCGAGCCCGGTAATGTGCCAATTGAGCACCTTGAGCAAGATGCCGGCACTTTTATAAACGACGTAATGAGTCATATGATATTTGGTGTTGAGTTTACACCATCGAAAAACTTTTTTGTACGGGGCGGGTATAACTACATGCGCAGGCAGGAGCTAATGCTCGACAACAAACCCGGAATGGTTGGCTTTTCGTGGGGGTTTGGGTTTAGGATATCAAAACTACACCTTAGCTATGCCAATGTGCGTTACCATAATTCAGGGGTTTCAAACCATTTTACGATTACCACAAATCTGAACGATTTTTTAAACTAAAAAAATTTAATCAAAAGAACTTCTCAAGACTTTGCCTCGGGGATAGTCAACTTTAAGAAATTTCTTTATTTTTTGGGACATCTTTTAGCAGTTCCTTTATGCATTGTGGCTTAAAACAAAACCACCCAACTTGTTTTTTATATTCTAAATATTCGTCTCCAAATTTATTGATAGCCTCGGGCTCTTCCAACAATTTTATCATTATTAGCATAAAAATTATCTCAGCAGGGGCAATTATTAAAATAAATGATGGCGAACCTATTAAAAAAGCAAAACCAAAAGGGAAAAGAAACAACCCCAAATGCATAGGGTGTCGCATATACCCGTAAATACCGCTTTTAACAAGAACATTGGTCTGCATTCTTTCCAACTCCCCTTTACGCCCGTATTTTGCAAGCGTACGGCCGGTATTTTTGCTTATTTTCATCAATAAAAAAAGCAAGGCAATGCCTATAAACAGGCTAATTGCATGAAATATAACACTGTTGTGAATATTAGTAAAAATTCTGTAATCGAGATAATAGCCCAAAGCACTGCCTCCAAAAATCATTACCGCCCAAATAACCAACCTTAATAATGTGCTAATTTTTTTCATCTGTTTATAAATTTGTAACCTGTTGGTTATTAAGTATTATAATCATTTACTTGTGTGCTAAAAATAATTATCTCCAACATGGTTGGTTTCATCTGTTTATAGATTTAGTAACGAATTTCATTAATTAATATTGATTTGCAAAATGTTTTTATTAAAATTTACTTGGCAGCCGATTATTATTAACTTTGCAGGCTTAATAAAAACATAATGGACACAAATAAAAAAGGGCTTACCATAGCCATCGACGGACACTCATCGTGCGGCAAAAGTACGGTTGCAAAAAACCTTGCCAAAATATTGCATTACACTTATATAGATAGCGGGGCAATGTATAGGGCAGTTACCCTTTTTTGTTTAAAAAACAGGTTAATAAACGGCAATACGGTAATTGAACCAAAACTGAAGGATGCTTTACCATCAATAAAAATACATTTTACTTTTGAAAAAGACAGGCAACAATATTTAACATGGCTCAACAACGAGCTTATTGAAGATGAGATTCGTGAAATTGAGGTGTCTGACAACGTTAGCTTAGTTAGTAAAATAGGGTTTGTTAGAGAAAAACTGGTTCAGCTTCAACAGGAGATGGGCAAAAACGGAGGCATTGTAATGGATGGTCGCGATATTGGCACGGTGGTATTCCCAAATGCCGATTTAAAAATATTTATGACGGCATCGGTTGATGTAAGAGCACAACGCCGATACGATGAGCTTGTATCAAAAGGCAGCACGGTTTCGTTTGACGAAATAAAGCAGAATATTGAGAAGAGGGATTTTATTGATCAAAACCGCGATATTGCACCGCTTAAACAAGCCGATGATGCTATATTATTAGACAACAGCTTTTTATCTCGTGAAGAACAACTTAATAAAATATTAGAACTTGTTGACGCAAAAATCAAATAACAATTTAATTATCGACCACCAAAAATTTACCATCGAAATAAGCAAACATTCGGGTTTTTGTTTTGGGGTAGTCAATGCCATTGAAAAGGCCGAGGAGTTGCTTAAAGGCAACCGCGAGCTTTATGTGGTGGGCTCAATTGTGCATAACAAACAAGAGGTTGCAAGGCTATCGCAAAAAGGCATGGAGGTTATAAATATACCACAGTTAAAATCGTTGAAAAACAAAAAAATACTATTCAGGGCACATGGCGAACCGCCTGAGAGTTATGAAATTGCACGCAAAAGCGGACATGAACTTATTGATGCTACATGCCCCGTTGTTTTACAATTGCAAAAACGTGTTAAAGAGGCATTTGAGGAGGCAAAAAACAACAATGGGCAAATTGTTATTTTCGGCAAAAAAAACCATGCCGAGGTTATTGGCCTATTGGGGCAAACCGAATACAAGGCAATTGTAATAGGCAGCATCGACGATATTCATAAACTCGATTTTACAAAGCCTATTGTACTGTTTTCGCAAACAACAAAACCGTTAAACCAATTTTATCAGATTGCCGACAGTATTAAAAAAAAGGCAAAAAACAAGGTTGTGATTAACGATACGGTCTGCCGTCAGGTGTCAAACAGGCAAGAGCAGCTAAGCGATTTCTCGAAAAGATTCGAGGTGGTGTTTTTTGTTGGCGACCCGCAAAGCTCAAACTCAAAATTGCTTTATAGTGTTTGTAAACAGGCAAACCCCGACAGCTATTTCATTACCAATTCGGTTGATATTGACGAGCGTATGTTTGCCGATAAAACAAAAATTGGTATTTGCGGTGCAACATCAACACCCGAGTGGCTGATGCAAAAAATAGCCCAACATATTGAACATGAGAAAATAAAAAACGTATAAAAATAATATCTGATAATTTTTTGCCATTAGGGCAGGGTGTTATCTCAACAAAAAAAAGAAAACAATGTCAAAAATTAAAAGAATCGGGGTATTAACCTCGGGTGGGGACGCCCCCGGAATGAATGCGGCTATTAGGGCTGTAACACGTATGGCAATTTACCATGGGCTGCAGGTTTATGGAATCCACAACGGATATCATGGAATGATTGAGGGACAGATTAAACAGCTTAAATCAACCGATATGAGCGGTATAATTCAACGTGGCGGAACTATTTTAAGAACAGCCCGAAGCGAAGAGTTTAGGACGGTTGAGGGTAGAGCTAAAGCTTATGAACAACTAAAAAAGAATAAAATAGATGCATTGATAGTTATTGGCGGCGACGGCTCATTAACCGGAGCGCGCTACCTTTCAGAGGAGCACGATATTCCATGTATCGGAATACCCGGAACAATTGATAACGATTTGTATGGCACCGATTATACTATTGGTTACGATACGGCTATAAATACCGTGGTTGACGCAGTAGATAAAATTAGAGATACGGCAAGTGCGCATAACCGCCTGTTTTTTGTCGAGGTTATGGGACGCGATGCCGGTTTTATCGCCTTGCGCAGCGGCATTGCATGTGGTGCCGAGGCTATTCTTATCCCCGAAAGGGAAACGCCGATAGATAAACTGGAAAAGTACCTGCATGATGGTTTTGTAAGGAAAAAAACCAGCGGTATTATTATTGTGGCCGAAGGCGACCAGCAGGGCGGTGCTTATGAAATTGCAAACAAGGTAAAAAACGATTTTAAAGAGTACGATGTAAGGGTTACCGTTTTGGGGCATTTGCAGCGCGGCGGAAAACCTACCGCTTACGATAGGGTTACGGCAAGCTATCTTGGTACGGCTGCTGTCGATGCTTTGTTAGACGACCAAAAAAGCGTGATGGTAGGCATTGTAAACAAGCAAATTGTACATGTGCCGTTCAATAAAACCATTAAAAATCGAAAGCCTATTAATGAAGAGCTGCTGAAAATTTCGGAGATACTTTCAATATAAAAAGTTGCCTATCAGA
>CAYQPP010000194.1:0-7182 GCA_964419235.1 uncultured Bacteroidales bacterium | reverse complement strand
ATTAAACGAAAATAGTCAAATAATACAACAAAACAGAAAATGGCAGCCGATAATACAAAAAATAAAATTGTTAGTGTAGCAACTAAACTATTTGGCCGTTACGGGTTTCATAAAACATCAATGGACGAGATTGCCAAAATAGCACGTAAGGCAAAAGGCTCATTGTATTATCATTTTGCCGATAAAGAAAACCTTTTTACCGAAGTTGTGGCGGTAGAGTTCGAAAACCTTAAAGCACAACTGTCGGTGGTGGTAAAGCATGATTTGCCTGCCACCGAAAAATTTAAAATGTACCTTATTAAAAGGATGGAAATCCTTCATTCGGCAGTAAATTATCATGAGACATTAAAAGCCGACTTTTTTGAGCATTTTGATTTTATCGATAATATTAGGCATGAGCTTGACGAGTGGGAAAAATCAAAAATGAGGCAAATATTACAAGAGGGGATCGATAGCGGCGAATTTATCGAAATGGATAATACCGACGTTATACTTGATGTTTTTATTATGGTGCTAAAAGGCTTGGATGTACCGCTGTTTATTCAAGACAAGTATCATGATTTACGACCATACCTCGACGGTATGCTGGATATTTTAATTAGGGGAATTTCAAAATAAAAATTTTTAAACAAAACTGACTATAAAACGATAAAAGTATAAATATCATTCTTTTTTAAACTGACTATAAAACAATAAAAGTATAAATCAACAATTAAAAAGCAAGAAAAAATGGAGAAACTATCCGAGTTAATAGTAAAGTTAAGGTGGTTAATAATAGTAACAGTAACCGTATTGACCGCATTTTTCGGGTTTCAAATAAGGCATCTAAAAATTAATTCCGATGTAATCAGCTCGTTGCCCGACACCGACCCTGTTGCACTTATGTATAAAAATATTGGCAACGAGTTTGGCGGCAACGACATGGGAATGGTTGCCCTTGAGACCGACAATATTTTTAAAACCGAAGTATTGCAGCATATTAAGCAAATAACCGACAGCTTACGAGTAACAAAAGGCGTATCGACAGTTACCAGCCTTACCGATATTATCGATATAAAAGGCGAAGAGTGGGGTATCGAAATCGGCAAACTGGTTGATGAATATGATTTGCCCGACACCCAACAGGAATTAGACGATTTGCGCAACAGGGTTTTCTCAAAAGAGATGTATAAAGGCTCAATTGTTTCAAACGATGCCACCGCAACCCTAATAATATTTACAGTTTTGCCCGATGCCGACAAACAAGCGGTTGCAACAATAATAAAGCAAAAAATTGAGGCAATAAACCTGCCCGAAAAACTCTATTTTGCAGGGCTACCAATGATGATGAACGATATATCCGATTTAATAAAAGCGGATATGTTTAAACTTATCCCCATTGTTTTTATTCTTATTGCATTAATACTGTTTGCAAGTTTCCGTACAACGAGGGGCGTGGTGCTGCCGCTTGTTACTGCAGGCATTTCTGTTATTTGGACAATGGGCACCATGGTTTTGCTGGGTTACGAAACCACAATGATTTCAAACAACATACCAATTATTTTAGTGGCTGTCGGCAGCGCATACACTATTCATGTATTAAACCGGATAAACCAAAATACCGAAAAAAATCGAAAAAAGGCACTTATAAATGCATTGGCCTATATTATTGTGCCGGTTATTTTGGCCGCCGTTACAACTATGGTAGGCTTTTTATCATTTGTTTTTGGAGCATACCTGACAATGGTTAAAGATTTCGGAGTTTTTACCGCAGCCGGCACCCTGTTTGCCCTGATACTCTCAATAATTTTTGTGCCTGCCGTTATTTCCGCCTTCTCAATGTATAAAAAAGAAAAAACGGTAAAAAAGGCTGTTAATCAGGAATATAAAAGTGATTTCCTGTCAAAACGGATATTAAAACCACTTGTAAACCTGCTCTTTACGCATCCAAAATATACGCTTGTAACGTGGGGGGTGCTATTTTTAATAGCATTTGGCGGAATATTTATGATAAAGCGGAGCGTTAACATGAAAGATTATTTTAAAAAGAGTAATCCCACAAGGATATCAGAAGATATTATGCAAAAAAAGTTTGGTGGTTCTCAACCTGTATTTGTTGTTTTTGAAGGCGATATGCAAAGCCCCCTTGTATTAAAAACAATGATTAAGGCAGAAAACTACATGAAACAGAGTCCTGATATCTCTACAACCCAATCGGTTGCCGACCTTATTGAACAAATGAACGATGTAATGGGCGAAGGCAAAAGGGTGCCCGACGAAAAAGATAAAATTGAACAGTTGTGGTTTTTGCTTGACGGACAAGATATTATGCCACAACTGGTTGCCGACGATTTGGATAAAGGCATTATACAATCGCGCCTAATCTCATCCGACAGTAAAAACATGCAGCAATTTGTTGATTACATGAATATATTTATCGACAATAATTCAACCGATGAATGCAAAATTGAATTGACAGGCATGCCATCGGTTTATGTGCGCATGGATAAAAGTCTGTTTGATAGTCAGATAAGCAGTTTGGCAATAGCCCTTATATTTGTGCTTATTATTGTAGGATTAATATTGCGCTCGCTGCCTAAGGGTATTTATGCAACAATACCAATTATAACAACAATAGCAATCTTCCTCGGGTTTATGGGCTATGTGGGCATTCCGCTCGATATTGCCACGGTATTGGTGTCAAGTGTTGCCCTCGGCATAGGCATCGACTACTCAATTCATGTAATAACTCATTTTAATCATCTGCTAAAAGAGACAGGCAACATAAACAAAGCAATTGAAGGCACTATAATGATAAGCGGAAAGGCCATTGTTATAAATGTTGTTTCGGTTGCGGCGGGCTTTTTGGTGCTTCTGTTCTCGCAAATGGTTCCGCTTCAAAACTTTGGAATGCTTGTGGCATTAAGCATGATAGGCTCAGGGTTTGGGGCATTAACACTTTTGCCCGTAATACTTATTCTTTCAAACAAAAAAACAATAACATAAAATAATATTTGAAAACTTTTAAATTATAGAAATGATGAGGACAATAAAAAATTTAGTAACGGTAAGCGCATTTTTCCTTTTGGCAGGATTTAACGCTAGCGCACAAGATGCAACCGCAATTTTAAAAAAGGTTGATGATGTAATGTATTCTGCAAAGGATATGACAGGAAAAACAAAAATTGTGTTAATTGACAAAGCAGGCAAAGAGAAGGTTAGAGAGGCGTCAACCATCCAAAAAGGGACAGACAAGCGCTTGTTTAGGTTTACCGCCCCTGCATCGCAAGCCGGAATTGCAACACTATCGTTGCCAAACGACATTATGTACTTATACCTGCCGTCGTTCGGAAAAGAGCGCCGTATATCGTCATCGGTTAAATCGCAAAAATTTGCAGGAACCGATTTTGCCTACGACGATATGGAAGCAAAGCCATTTATTGAAAAATACACACCTAAACTAATTAAAACAGAGGGTAATAACTATGTTTTGGAGCTGATACCAAAATCGCAAAAATCAGCATATTCAAAAATAATTATGAAGGTTGACAAAACAAACTATTACCCTGTTTACTCCGATTTTTACGATAAGGGAAATAACAAAATAAAAACCGCAGTATATAAATTCGAAAAAATAGGCAAGTATTGGAGTGCCAAAGAGATACTGATGACAGATTTAAAAAGAAACCATAAAACAAAAATGCTAATGTCTGACATTAAATATGATACAGGCTTAACTGATGAAGAATTCACGGTAAGGAAGTTAAAACAATAAAAACTTTATAAACAGGTGTATTTCAGGCATACTATATTAATAATAATTATAAATGCACTTTGCTTTACGGTACAGGGGCAAAACTGGGAACTGAAGAAAAACAGCAACGGGATAAAAATTTATACCCGCCAAAAAGAGGGTTATAATTTGTTGGAGTTTAAAGCAGAAACAACAGTTAACGCATCGGTAAAGCAGGTTGTTGATATAATTTATGACGTAAACAGTTATAAAAACTGGATGTCTGACGTAAAAAAAAGCGAGCTTATAAAAAAAATTGATAACAGCAGTTTTTATGCATACTACGAAATTAGCATGCCGTGGCCTTTTAAAAACCGCGATATTGCCGTTTTGTGCACTATAAACCAAAAAGCAGGCAAAGCAGGCGTTTCGGTTTATTCAAAACCTGATATAACACAAAAAAAAGAGGGGCTGACAAGAATAAATATTGCCGAAGGGTATTGGAAAATAGAGAGTATTTCAAAAAACAGAACAGAACTTACATATAGCTTTTTTTCTGACCCCGAAGGGAGTTTCCCTACATGGTTAATAAATATGTTTATTGTTGATAACTCTTATAAAACAATGTGCAACATGAAAAATATTTTTTTGGGAAAAGGCAAAATTAAAAATAAAGATTAGTAAAAGCATTTAATATCAATTAAAAAAGGTATAACATAATTTCCGTAAACTCGTCTCGCTTTAGCGGAACTTGTCTCGCTTTAGCGGAACTTGTCTCGCTTTAGCGGATGGTTAAAAATAAAAAAACATGAAAACTTTAAAAACTATCATTACAGGAGTTGTGCTGCTACTATCAATAGGCATGGTTAAAGCACAACACAACGACAAAGAATTAAAATTGTCGGGAGATTTAACAACCGACCAGCGTTTTTTGCTTAAATCGCCAAACGATTGGGCATGGAACGAAAACCGCCTCACTTTAAAGCTTGATAAAAAAATTACCGACAACTCTAAATTTTATAGTGAGGTTTGGATGCGCAATATGGGTTTGCCGCAAATAAGCTCATCGGCCGACCTTTACAACAAAGGCATTGTTGACCCCTATAATATTGAAATCAGAGAAGCCTATATTCAGCTATTCGGGTTTTTATCAAAAAATTTAGATGTTAAAATCGGCCGCCAACGCATTGCTTGGGGCACAGCCGACAAGTTAAACCCAACCGACAACCTTAACCCTTACGATGTTGAGGACATTTTGGATTTTGGGCGGCACCGCGGTTCCGATGCAATAAGCTTTGATTACTATTTTAACACCGATTTTTCGCTGCAAGGGGCTTTTGTTCCGTTTTTTCAACCGGCAAATATGCCCGTCGGTATTTTTAGAGATGCCCTTAACCCTACAATGGAAATGCCTGCCGGACTAACCTTAAAAGGATTTTCGGACCAAATAGACATGCCTAAATATAATTTGGGCGAAAGCTCAACAGCCGGAATGAAATTTAAAGGTTTTGCTGCCGGTGTTGATTTTTCGTTAAGCTATGTTTGGGGATACGACGGCTTTCCTATTGGCACTTACAACACCTTTGTGCCTGTTGACACGCTCGGCGGAATTAATATAAACTCGCAACTGTCGTTTACACGCAACCACATTTTTGGCGCCGATTTGGCCGGAAGCATTGGCGGAGCAGGAGTTTGGGCAGAGGCTGCCATGTTTTTGCCCGACAGCAAGGTTGTAATGACAAACGATTTATCGGCAATGTACCCAATGTCGCCCGTGCCCGTAACAAAAGACACTACCATTTTAGATAAAAAACCATACGTAAAATTTATTGTTGGCGCCGATTATAATTTTGCAAACGGCTCATATATTAACTTCCAATACCTGCACGGTTTTGTTAACGAAAGGGGAGCCGAAAATTTGAATGATTATTTCTTTCTTCAATATCAAATAAAGTTTTTTGAAGACAGGCTGAAAATCACACCTTTGGCAGGCGGTTTTATAGTTTCAGAATGGGATGATGTTTCAAACAACTATGCTTTTATTTATGCTCCTGAATTGTCGTACATGGCAACCGATAATGCAGAAATATCGTTATCTACGGTAATTTTTGACGGAAAAGGCGATAATACTTTTGCAAAACTTGTTGATTACAACATGCTTATGTTTAAAGTTAAGTATAGTTTTTAATAAGTTTTGGTTATGCTTTAGTCAAATATCGTGATATTATGAGAATAACGCCATGCTTTAGCTTGGTGTTTTGTAATTGTCTTATACCCCCAAATTTATTTGGGTGCTAATCTAATGTGCAATTGTTAATGCATCACGATATTTGACTAAAACATAGTTTTGATTAATAGTAGTTTTTTCTATTTTTGTTAAATACCATAAAATAAACTTAGCATTATGAAAAAACTATTATTATTAACTTTTATTGGTGCAATAAGCGCATCAACAGTGCTACACGCACAAAAAATAAAAAGAGAAGTAGTTGGCAAATACACTTACACCCAATTGCCAATCGATATTCGTTTAAAAAGCAGTAAAACATACAAAATTGTTGGCCGTGGCGACAATATGGACGGCTACGAAAAAGATAATATGAGCAGGGCAATATACCTATCAGGCTTTGAAAAAAAAGACAGAAATGCCAATGATGTTGATTTTAAGGTTGATATTGAAAAATATATAATAAAATTTAGCGACACTGAACAAAAATCATCATTAAAGACTATTAAAAAGGATGGCGTTGAAAAAAAAGTGAAATATTATTACTATACATGCGAAGCCACCTACAAATATGTTTTAAAAATTTTTAAAGATGGCGAGCAAATATACAAAGACATAAATGAAGGCAAAGATGACATTGAAGGAGGTGAAAACACATCGAGCAAAACCGCCTATGAAAATTATAAAACCAAAAGGAAAAATTACTTGAACTCTGCAACTTCAGAAAAGGTAAAAGAGATGAACGGCGCAATTAATGAAAAATTTTGCATACTCGAAAAAACCACATTTTTGCGCTCGGCACACATTAAGCCAAAAAAACACAATTACGACGATTATGTTGTTAGTTTTGAACAGATGAAAAACGGGTATTTAATTGTTGCCGCAGACGAAAACAGCATTGAAAAAGCTAAAGTGGATTTAACAAAAGCCATTGATGGTTTCAAAATAATTTTAAAAGAGTCGGACCCCGAAAACAGAAAAGCTCGGATTAATAAAAAAATATCAGCCCTGTTGTACATTAACATAGGACATTGCTATTTTATGATGAAAGACTATGTTGCCGCTGCCCAAAATTATGCAAATGCAATGGAATATGACAAATCGTTTCTCGATTCGAGAAACATGAAGCGTATATCCGAAAAATTAAACAAACGTGTTGAGGCAAATAGAATTCTATAAACACAACATATTAGCCACAAAATAAACTGACATTTTATTTCAACACGTTAATACCGAAATAAAG
>CAYQPP010000193.1:0-7231 GCA_964419235.1 uncultured Bacteroidales bacterium | reverse complement strand
AATTTCATCAGCAATTTGCTATTTTCGATAGAATCATGTATGTTTGATAAGCAGTATTCTATTATTGCTATATGGGTGTTAATTAAGACGGTTAAATAATGTTAAAAGCGGTTATTGTTGATGATGAGCTTGACGCCATTGAATCGGTTAAGCTTATTTTACAAGAGAATTTTCCTGATATTTCAATTGCTGGCACGGCACAGTCGGTTAAGCAGGCGTGTGAGGTTATTGTTGATGCAAATCCTGATATTGTTTTTTTAGATATTGAAATGCCCGATGGCAATGGCTTTGATGTGTTAGAGAAGATACAAGTACGCAATTTTAACGTTATTTTTATTACGGCATATAACCAGTATGCTATAAAGGCTTTTAAGTATTCTGCCATCGACTATGTTTTAAAACCTATTGATATTGACGATTTTATAAATGCAATTGAAAAAATTGAGCAAAACACATCAGACAATCATATTGTTGAAGATAAAATTGATGTGTTATTAGAGAATATCAATGGCACAAAGCCCGAAAAAATAGCACTTTCAACATTAGAAAGCATCGAGTTTGTTAAAATATCGGAAATTATAAAAATTGAGGCCGAGGGGAGCTATTCAACATTAAAGTTTATTGACCAAACAGAGTTGGTGGTATCAAAAAACCTTGGGGAGTTTGAGAGTTTGCTCGAAGACCACCCTTTTTACCGTCCGCACCAATCACACCTTATAAACTTGCTGCATGTAAAAAAAGTTACCCGCCTTGGTAACGAAATTGTTATGGACGATGGCTCAGTGGCTTTTTTGTCGCGGCGCAAAAAAAACCAGTTTATGGAGCTTATGTCATCAATGGTGCAGCATAAAAAGTAGGTTTATTTTTTTAATTCAATTATCATTGCCGATTTGGCAGGTACAGTTATGGTTGAGAGGCTTTGCAGCTCTTTTTTTGTAATAATATCCTTTCCGCTTGTATAACCATTCATAATCTCGGCAAACCTGTCTGTTTTTAGCTCTTTGCTGTCATTGTCGTTATTATTTAAAATAACCATTACGGCATTGTTGTCGGTATATCTAAAAAGCACATAAATACCATCTTGTGGCAAAAAGTGCATCAGTTTTCCGGTATGGATTGTTTGGTTATTTTTTCGCCAATTCAATAAATTCGATAAAAAATTGTAGGCATCGTTTTGCTCTTTGGTACGTCCTTCTTGCAAAAAGGCATTTGCAGAGTCGCCTTGCCAGCCACCCGGAAAATCTTTGCGTATAAAGCCATGCCCCTCATGCTCGTTGCCGTCCATTAATATTTCGGTGCCATAATATATTTGAGGAATCCCGCGCGTGGTCAGCAGATATGCCAACCCCATTTTATATTTTTTAATATTCTTGCCCATGGTTTCGTAATAGCGGTTTAAATCATGGTTATCGGTGAATATCAGCAGGTTGTTGGGGTTGCTGTACACAAAATCTTGTGCTAAAATATAGTATAAACGTGCCATTCCTTCACTCCACCCTTCGTTTTCGTTGAATGCTTTGCTTAGGGCAAAATACATCGGAAAATCGGTAACGGCCGGCATGTTTGAGTTATATCCGTCGTTATTTGTGCTGTTTTTTTGAAAATAAGCCGTAATAGGTATTTTTTGCAGCCAAGCCTCGCCAACAATATTTAATGTGGGGTACTCCCGCATTACGGCCTTGCTCCATTTTGCCATAAACTCTTTATACGGATATGGTTGAGTGTCAACACGAATGCCGTCGATGCCCGAGTATTCAACCCACCAAATACTGTTTTGAATGAGGTAGGTTGCCAGCAAAGGATTTTTTTGGTTTAAATCGGGCATATTTTCATCAAACCATCCTGTAAGCATTTTGTTTTTATCGAATTCCGATGCATACGGGTCGGTTACCGTTGGTGCCCTAAAGTTTGAACGGGTAAAATTTTTATGTTGGTGAACCCAATCTTGCGACGGCAAATCTTTGTAAAACCAATGCCCGCTGCCGCAGTGGTTAAATATCATATCCATAATAATTTTTAGCCCTTTATTGTGGGCTTGGTCAACTAAGTTTACAAACAGTTCATTTGTACCGTGGCGGGGGTCGGTTTTGTAAAAATCTGAAATGGCATAGCCGTGGTATGAGTATTCCGGCTGGTTGTTTTCTAAAAAAGGGTTTATCCATAAAGCTGTAAAGCCCGTAGCGGCAATATAGTCTAAGTGGTTGATTATGCCTTGCAAATCGCCGCCGTGCCTTCCGTTTGGATTTGTGCGGTCGGCTTTTTCAAGCATGCCTTTTGCATTGTCGTTTTCGGCATTGCCGTTTGAAAAGCGGTCGGGCATTAGCAGGTAAATAACGTCTGAGGCGTCAAACCCTTTATGTATGCCGTTTTTTGTATTGCGTGCCTTTAACTCATATTCATGCTCGGCTGCTATTTTGTTTTCTGTTTTAAATAATATGTTGAATTTTCCGGACTTGGTGTCTTTGGCAATATTTACATATATAAACAGGTAGTTTGGGTTTTCAACTTTTTTGGTGTGTTTAATAGTAACGCCTTTATAGTTAATTTCGGGTGTTGTGGTCGATATCTCGTCTCCGTAAACCAAAATTTGCAGTTCGCTGTTTTGCATCCCCACCCACCAGTTCATAGGTTCAACTTTATTGATGCTTACTTTTGCCGATAGCGTAATTGCTATTATTGTAAGGCAAAATGTTAAATAGATATTTTTCATATTCTTAATTTGTTATAAAGCATTTTATTTAAAAAAAACAAGCCTAATTCCGAGTGGAATCAGGCTTGCTATACAGACTAACAAACAACCAAAACCATAAATTAGCAGTTTTACTGTTTTTTTACAAAAACAGCATATCCCCAAGGGGATAATTTAATACTGCTATCGTTATTAATAACGATATTAGCCTGAGAAAACAAAGATATATAATTACCATTAATATTTTTATTAAGCAATGAAATAGTTTGCTCTTGTTCGGTAAAGTTTAGTACTACAATAACCTTTTCTTTATTGTTTTCGCGTATATATGAATATACAGCCTCGGGTTTTGTATTCGCAATTTTGTTGAAGCTTCCTCCATAATTTCCATTCCAAAGGGCTCTGTTCTCTGTTTTTAGGTGCAGCAGCTTTGTGTATAAATTGGCATATCCAAAATTGCCCCATCCAATGGTGTCTTTCTCAAAAAATTCGATTTTTTTTGCAAGTTTGTCTTCTTGTCCCGAATAGATAAGGGGCATCCCCGGTACAGTTGCACTCAACACTGCCATTACTTCGGCAGCATCGCCCATGCGGTCAAAAACTGTTCCGTTCCATGAGTTTTCGTCGTGGTTCGAGGTAAAATTCATGTGGTAATCGTTGGAGCTGTAAACGGTGTCGATTTTTGCAAAATAGGCATCTAAATCGTGAGTGCCTTTTTTGCCCTGTGCTATTTCGTTCATAATATGGTGGAGCTCCCATCCGTAAACCATATCAAAAGCCTGCAAAATGTCTTTTGATTCCCATTCGGCAAGCATAAAAACGGGCTTAATGGCATCTAAGCGCATTCGTGCATTAACCCAAAAATCGGTAGGCACCATACCTGCAACATCGCAGCGGTAGCCGTCAATATCGGTCTCTTTAACCCAATATTCAAGGCTCTGAATCATGTATTCGCGCAGCTCGGGTATGTCATAATTCAAATCTGCCACATCGCTCCAGTCTGTATTTTCGGGCATTATAATATTCCCCAACGAATCGTTTGTGTACCAGTCGCTATGTTTTGTAATTAGCCAATTGTCCCATCCGGTATGGTTTGCAACCCAATCAATAATTACCTTCATGCCTAATTTATGGGCGTAGCTGACCATGTGTTTAAAGTCATTTAAGGTGCCAAAATCGGGGTTTACTTTTTGGTAATCCTGAACAGCGTAATAGCTGCCCATTGTCCCTTTTCGGTTTTTTTCGCTAATGGGGTGTATGGGCATTATCCAAAGTATTTTTACGCCCATCTGCTTTAAGCGGGGCATGTGCTTTTCAAAGGCTTTGAAATTTCCTTCGGGAGTATATTGCCTTATGTTTACTTCATAAATATTGGCGTTTTTGCTCCATTCGGTGTGCGTATATATTTTGCTTGTCGCATCTGCTTTAAGCGGTTTTGTGTTTTGCATGCATGAGTATAAAAACAGCGTGAGCGCCAAGCCGATAAGGTGTGTGTGTTTTATTTTCATAATAGTTGGTTTAATCAAGTTTTGTAATGCATTTTACCGGTTGATTACTATTTTGTTGTTGCCCGATAATTCAAGGTTTTTATCAAAAATTACCAACGGAACAGTTATACTGCCGAAGTTTTCTACCTCAACCCTGTCTTTATGCGTGGTAACTTTAATCAGGCTTCCGCGAAAGCGGATCATAAATGAATACCCCTCCCACGAATTAGGTATGCGCGGGTTAAGGCAAACTTTATTGTTATAAATTCGCAAGCCGCCAAACCCTTGCACCACCGACATCCATGTTCCGGCCATTGAGGTTATATGCAGGCCTTCGCCCACCTCGTTGTTATAGTCGTCGAGGTCTAACCGCGATGTCCTCAAATACATTTCGTAGGCCTTGTCCATTTTATTGAGTTTTGCGGCAAGAATACTGTGTACGCAAGGCGAAAGCGATGATTCGTGTACTGTGCGGGCTTCATAAAAATCAAAATTCCGTTTAATGGTATCTAATTCATAGTTTTCTTCAAACAGGTAAATCCCCTGTAATGTGTCGGCCTGCTTAATAAAGCACGAGCGCAAAATCCTATCCCACGACCATTTTTGGTTTATTGGCCTCTCTTTTATATCAAGGTTGGAGACAAGTACCTGCTCTTTGTTTAAATAGTTGTCTTGTTGCAAAAATATACCAAGCTCTTTGTGTTCGGGAAAGTGCATGTTTTTTGATATTTTCTCCCAAAGGTTGGTTTCGTTTTTTTCATTAAAATCTATTTTTTTGATAAGGGCGGCATATTTTTCATGCGATGCCTTTTTAACGTAATTGATACACTCACGCGTGTAATCCATGCACCAACATGCAATTGTGTTTGTGTACCAGTTGTTGTCAACGTTGTTTTCATATTCATTGGGGCCGGTAACGCCCAGCATCACATATTTGTTGTACTGTTTTGAGAATGTTATGCGCTGGCTCCAAAAACGCGATATGGCTATCAACAATTCAAGCCCATAATCTTGAAGGTACTCTTTGTCGTTGGTGTACCTGATGTAATTATATACAGCGTAGGCAATTGCCCCGTTGCGGTGTATCTCTTCAAAAGTAATTTCCCATTCGTTGTGGCACTCTTCGCCGTTCATTGTAACCATCGGAAAAAGGGCTGCGCCGTGGTTAAAGCCAAGTTTGGCTGCGTTTTCGATGGCTTTGCCTAATTGTTTATACCTATATAATAATAAGTTTCGGGCTACATGTTTATCGGCTGTTGCAAGGTAAAATGGCAGGCAGTAGGCTTCGGTATCCCAATAGGTGCTTCCTCCGTATTTTTCGCCGGTAAACCCTTTTGGGCCGATGTTTAGGCGCTCGTCTTCGCCTGTATATGTTTGGTTAAGTTGAAATATGTTAAAGCGTATGGCCTGCTGTGCCTCTATGTCTCCTTCGATAGTAATGTCGCTCTCTTCCCATTTTGCCGCCCATGCCTGTTTTTGTTCTTCAAGCATGGTGTTAAAATGCTTATCCAATGCTTTGTCTAACTCTTTTTTTGCAAAATCCTCCAGTTTGTTTTCGTTATGGTTAAAAGAAGACACATTGGCGGCAAATTTGTAAATTATCAACTCATCGCCTTTTTTCACATCAATTTCAACTTTGCTTTCGGCATATTTTTCTCTAAACGATGCCAATGGGCTAAGTTCTATTTTTTTACCGTTTTTCCAAATCTCGTAACGCATTGCTGTGGTTACGGCAAAGTCTGTTTTTTTTGTTTTTACCGTAATAATTGCTTCATAACCTGATGCGTATTGCGAAATGGGGTCCCAAAATTTTTCGTCGTAGTTTGAGTCTTCATTAACAACATCGGCATCAATGTATGGTGTTACCGATATTTTGCCATTGAAATCAACAGCTTTAATCGAATATTTTATGGCACCCAAATCGTCATTAACAATACTTAAAAAGCGTTGTGTATTTATCTTAACAGTATTGTTGTTTGATAGTTTGGCAGTAAATGAGCGGGTTAGGTGTCCTTCGCGCATATTTAAAGTGCGCTTGAATTCTGACACTTCTGAATTGTTTAAATCTAATTCGGTATTATTTACCTGAATGTTTATGCCAATCCAGTTTGTGGCATTCAATACTTTTGCAAAGTATTCAGGATAGCCGTTTTTCCACCAGCCAACTTTGGTTTTGTCGGGGTAATAAACGCCTGCAATATAGTTTCCTTGTAAGGTTTTGCCCGAGTATTTTTCTTCAAAGTTAGCTCGCTGCCCCATCCTTCCGTTCCCGATACTAAAAATACTTTCAGAAGGTGTTACGTTTTCACGCATAAACCCTTCTTCAATAATATTCCACTTATCGAGTTTTAAGTATCTATTCATTTTTGCAATTTTTCGGAGTTCGTATAATCACTTGTTTTTATCAATTTTGAAATTTTTTTGCGCTATAACTTCAATCATGATAAAAAGCGAAATCGTATCTTCGAAACCGGACGAGCCGGAAAAAAATCGTAATGAAAGAGGAGTAACACTATTCCCCCAAATAATCCCATGAAAAAAATTCCGTGAGCAGTTACTCCTCTTTTGTTTTTAATCTGTTTTACCGCATAACAATTATATTTATCAACATTTGATTAGTTTATTCATATATAAAATTCATTTTTTCAATATTCATTTTATTTAATCCGGATATTACCTTATGGGCTTTCCCCAGTATATTTGGCGAGCCAATACCAATGCAGTACATTCCTGCATTTAATGCTGCCTGAACGCCGGCTTCGGCATCTTCAAAAACAATGCAGTTTGCAGGGGCGGTTTTTAAGCCTTCGGCGGCAAGCAAAAATACTTCGGGATTGGGCTTTGCCTTTTTTGTTTTGGTTCCGTCGATTATTATATCGAACCACTCGGTAATATTTAGTTTTTCAAGAATAAAAGCAGCGTTTTTGCTTGCCGAGCCTAAAGCTATTTTATATCCTGTTTTTTTTATCTCTTTAAAAAAGGAGAGTACCCCCGGCAATATTTCATCGGGTGTCATTTTTTCTATAAACTCTTTATACCAACCATTTTTTTTGTT
>CAYQPP010000192.1:0-7266 GCA_964419235.1 uncultured Bacteroidales bacterium | reverse complement strand
ATTAACGTTAAATAAAAACAGATAAAGTGAAAATATTAAATCCACAGCAAACCCGCGAATGGGATGCTTACACCATAGCAAACGAGCCCATTTTATCTATTGATTTAATGGAACGGGCATCGCAACAGCTGTTCAAATGGATTGCTGAGCATTACTCGTGCGAAGAGTCATTTGTGGTTTTTGCGGGCACGGGTAACAATGGGGGCGATGCACTTGCGCTTGCACGTATGTTGTATAATGGTGGTTTTTTGCATTTAAAGGTTGTTGTGCTGAATATAAGTAATAACTGTTCCGACGATTGTGCAATAAACCTTAAACGTATTAAAGGCTTAAAAAAAGTTGAGGTTTACACATGCAATAAGGGTGATGAGTTTCCCGAAATTGGGCATGATGAAATTATTATTGAAGGCATTTTCGGGTCGGGGCTATCAAAGCCGGTTACAGGATATTGGAGCGATTTTATTAACCACATAAATCATTGCTCATCCGAAATAATCTCTATCGACATTCCGGCGGGTGTTTTTGGCGACGATAATTCAAAAAATAATGGTGCAAAAATTAAGGCAGCTATAACATTGACATTTCAATTTTCAAAACTTGCCTCTTTTTTTATTGATAATCATGATTATATTGGAAAATGGTTTGTGCTCGACATAGGTTTGCACCTCGGATACCTAAATAAAGTTAAGGCAAATAGGTTTTTAATAAAAGAAGGCAATATTAAAAATTTAATTAAAAGGCGAAAAACTTTCGACCATAAAGGCATTTATGGACATGCCTTTTTAATTGCAGGGAGCTATGAAAAAATGGGGGCAGCAGTACTTGCAACTAAGGCTTGCCTGCGTTCGGGCGTTGGTTTGGCAACCGTTCATGTTCCCGAATCGGGGCGCGGAATTATGCAAACGGCTGTTCCTGAGGCTATGGTTTGTATTGATGAAACCGAAATGAGTTATTGCGAGCCAAAAGTACTCGATAATTATTCAGCTGTTGGGATTGGACCGGGTATAGGCAAAAAAAAGTCGATGAGGAATGCCCTAAAAAGGCTTATCACAAATAATACAAAGCCAATTGTAATAGATGCCGATGCATTAAACATACTCTCGGAAAATAAGGAGTGGTTTAAATTAATTAATGAAAATGCCGTATTAACACCTCATCCGGGTGAGTTCGATCGTTTGACAAAAAAACACAAAACTTCGTTTGAAAGGTATAAATCGCAAATTGAATTCTCAAAAAAAAATAATGTGGTAGTTGTGTTAAAAGGCGCATACACAAGCATAACAGATTCATTGGGCAATGTGTTTTTTAACTCAACCGGAAACCCGGGTATGGCAACTGCCGGAAGTGGCGATGTTTTGACAGGAATTATTTTATCTTTGCTTGCTCAAGGCTATAAACCTGTTGATGCTGCAAAAATTGGTGTATTTATACACGGCATGGCAGGCGATTTTGCAATAGAAAAAAATGGGCAAGAGGCATTAATTGCATCTGATATAATTAAACACCTTGGTAAAACGTTTAAAAATATATTAAATGTGTAATGCCGATTTGTAAAAGTATTGCAATATTTAATATCTTTAAATCAACAACTCACACCGTGACTTGCAGATTTAAGAAAATATAAAATGGTAGCAGATACCTATAAAATATTAATTATATGAAGAGGTTTGCATTTGTTTTTTTTATTTCAATTCAGTTTTTAACAGGTTTTTCTCAAAAAGAGCAGGAAATAACATGCGAAGTTAGGCAGGTAACCTCAAAACTGATGATTAACGGTAGGCAAATGTTTTACGCATTACCTAAAAATGTAATCAAAATAGATATAACAATAAAAAAGACTTCGCAATTTGTTGGTCCTTATTATAAATATGCACAAAAATATCTGAATGTAAACGAAGGTGTTATTCAAATGGATGGTGAGTTTTTTATAATTGAATCTGCAAAGTTTATTAGGCTGAGTATGCCCGACTCAAGTAAGTATTATTCATTAAATTGTATTGGGCATAATGAATTACCCTTACTGCAGCTAAATCGCGACGGGGTTTTAATAGGGTGTAATGTAAATAAAGCTATTAAAGGGTATTCAACAGAAAAACAGCCATTTTATTGGCCTGAGCCAAAAACTGAGGAGTTTCAATTTGTTGATTTAGGGGTAAAACCATTTTTGGTCGAGAAAAAAGAGAAGATGTTTAAAACCGTACAAACCGACTCGGTGCCTGTTAGAGTTCCATACACAAAAACAGTTTTGCACCCAACATCAAATGATTTTAATGCAGCCGAGGCCTCGGCCTTTATACGTAAAATAAGAAAACGGAGGATGAAACTTGTAATGGGGTATAAAGACGAAACTTTTGCAGTTGATGGGCAATCGATGCAAAAAATGGTTGAAGAGCTTGATAATTATGAAAAAATGTACCTTGAGCTTTTTATGGGCAAAACTATCGAAAAGCTATACACCTACTCATTTTATTATGAACCGGAAGAGGATTCGGATGCCGAACAGAAAATTGTTGGGTGGTTCTCGCCAAGCAGAGGGCTAAATACAACAAAACCTACAGCAAGGCGGAGCGATTTTCAACCTTTGGTAATAAAATCGAATACAGTAGGCAAAGTGCCCAACGCCGAAATCGAGGTTATGGATAACTCTCAAAAAAACCCATCATCTATTAAATATGGTTTGTATTACCGCATTCCGGGGCGCATAAATATGTGTTTGTACCTAATTGACCGTAAATTGGCATGCATGCAATGCGAAATAGCACAAAAAGGCAGAGTTGTGCCTTTGCCCGTCGATTATTTAATGAACCAAAAATACTCAATTGAGTTTTATCCCGAAACAGGAGCGCTAAAAAGCATCTATTTAAACTCATTCTAAATTCAAGCTGCATGGTATTATATATCTAATAATCAGCATATTTTAAATGCTTAATTATTAGTACTATAATTTTTCGGTACAATAGACAACTCATCTTTCACTAAAAGTTTTATCTTTGCCGTTTCAATTCAAAAAAGAATTTTTTTATGAAAGGTTTTAAGATTATTGTTCTTGCCAAGCAGGTTCCCGACACACGGAATGTTGGTAAGGATGCCATGAAAGCAGATGGGACTGTTAACAGGGCTGCCCTGCCTGCAATTTTTAATCCGGAGGATTTGAACGCGCTTGAACAAGCATTAAGAATTAAAGATAATTATCCGGGCACAACGGTTACCGTATTAACTATGGGACCGGGGCGTGCAGCCGATATTATTCGCGAAGGGCTTTACCGGGGAGCCGATAATGGATACCTTTTAACCGACCGAGCCTTTGCCGGATCAGACACTTTGGCCACATCTTATGCCATATCGTGCGCCATAAAAAAAATGGAGTATGATATTATTATCGCCGGTCGTCAGGCAATTGACGGTGATACTGCACAAGTTGGGCCTCAAGTTGGCGAAAAGCTTGGCATACCCCAAGTTACATATGCCGAGATTGTAGAAAAAATAGAAAAAAACAGGGTAACAATAAAACGTAGGTTAGAGCGTGGAGTTGAAACCGTTGTTACGCCTATACCTTGCGTAATTACTGTTAATGCTTCAGCTCCCGAATGCCGTGCACGAAATGCAAAATATTTAATGAAGTTTAAGCATGCAAAAACCGTTACCGAGCTGCAAAGTGCCGATGAAGATTATATTAAACTTCACGATAAGCCATATTTGAGGATTGTCGAGATGAGCGTTGCCGATGTTGAGGCCGATACCGAGTGGTTAGGTTTAACAGGGTCGCCAACAAAAGTAAAAAGCATACAAAATGTTGTGTTTGCTGCCAAAGAGGCTAAAAAATTAGAGTCCGACCAAAAAGATATGGATTGGCTGATGGGTGAACTAATGGCTAACCACACACTTGGTTCATAGTTTGCAAAATGCAGGTGTGAATTGTTGAAGATACTGATATTATTGAAATTTGACATGTTAATTGAAACTTTAATAATCAACTACTATCAATTAACGATTAAATTAATCGGTATAAAAAAGATTTAATTTTAAAAAGAAACGTAATGAATAATATATTTGTTTTTTGTGAAATGGATGAAGGTAAAGTGGCCGATGTAAGTCAAGAGCTGCTTACCAAAGGCAGAAGCCTTGCCAATGAACTAAAATGTGATTTAGAGGCAATTGTTATCGGACACAATTTAAAAGGTGTTGAATCGCAGATTGCACCTTATGGAGCCGATGTGATACATGTTGCCGATGATAAAAAGCTGGAGTTTTTCCTGACATTGCCATATAACTCAATACTTGTTGACCTGTTTAAAAAGGAGAAACCACAAATTGCACTTTTTGGTGCCAGCTCTATCGGCCGCGATTTAGGCCCACGGGTATCATCGGCACTTTTTTCAGGTTTAACCGCCGACTGCACAAGCCTTATAATTGGCGACCACGAAGATAAAAAAGCAGGCAAAAAGTACGAAAACCTATTGTACCAAATACGCCCTGCATTTGGAGGAAATATTATAGCAACAATTATTAATCCCGATTGCCGCCCGCAAATGGCAACGGTTCGCGAAGGGGTTATGAAAAAAGAGGTTTACGCAAAAAACCATAAAGCAAAAGTTAAAAATATTGACCTTTCAAAAGTTTTGACCGATGCCGATTTTGTGGTTGAGATTATTGAACGCCACATGGAGCCTCGCAAAATTGATATTAAAAAATCGCAGATATTAGTATCGGGCGGTTATGGCGTTGGCTCAAAAGAAAACTTTAACATGCTGTTTGACTTTGCCCACGTAATTGGTGGCGAGGTTGGGGCATCGCGTGCAGCTGTTGATGCCGGTTTTGTTGACCATGCACGCCAAGTTGGGCAAACAGGCGTTACCGTTCGTCCAAAATTGTATATTGCATGCGGTATATCCGGTCAGGTTCAGCATACAGCAGGCATGGAGGAGTCGGCAATGATTATTGCAATTAATACCGACCCCGATGCACCAATAAACAAAATAGCTGATTATACTATTCAGGGTGAAGTTGCCGAGGTAATCCCCAAACTGATTAGCGCATATAAAAAACATTCAAAATAGTTCATTAGTAATTAGCAATAAAATATAAACAATAAGGCTTATATAAAAAACTAATTGCTGCGATTCTATAACAAATTAAAACTTAAAAAAATGGCTAATTTTTATACAGATAATAAAGACCTTAAATTCCACTTAGAACACCCTTTAATTAAAAAAATTATTGCTTTAAAAGAGAATAATTTTGCCGATAAGGATAAATACGATTATGCACCCGTTGATTTTGAAGATGCTTTAGACAGTTACGACAAAGTGTTAGAGATTGTGGGCGATATTTGTGGCGAAATTATTGGGCCTAATGCCGAAGAGGTTGATAAAGCAGGCCCTCAGGTTATTGGAGGTCGTGTAAAATATGCACCCGGCACACAAGAAAACCATGATGCTTTGGCAAAGGCAGGATTAATAGGAATGTCGTTGCCGCGAAAATATAACGGTTTAAACTTTTCAATGGTGCCATACGTAATGGCCGCCGAATTGGTGTCGCGCGCCGATGCAGGGTTTGCAAACATTTGGGGATTGCAAGATTGTGCCGAAACGTTGCATGAGTTTGCCGATGATGATATTAAAGACGATTTTTTACCAAGGTTTAATAACGGTGCCACTGCCGCCATGGATTTAACCGAGCCCGATGCCGGCTCCGACCTTCAGGCAGTTATGCTTAAAGCAACTTATAATGAGGAAAAAGACACTTGGCTGTTAAATGGCGTTAAACGTTTTATTACCAATGGCGATGCCGAGGTTTCATTAGTTTTGGCACGCTCAGAGGAGGGCAGTACCGATGGCCGCGGACTATCATTATTGGTTCATGACAAAGCCGACGGTGGAATGGTTGTTCGCCGTATTGAAAATAAACTTGGTATTAAAGGCTCGCCAACATGCGAATTGGTATTTACAAACGCACCAGCCAAGTTGGTCGGCAGCCGCAAAATGGGACTTATAAAATATGTAATGTCGTTAATGAATAGTGCCAGACTGGGTGTTGGGGCACAATCGGTGGGTATTGCCGAGGCAGCTTACCGCGAAGGTTTGGCATATGCCAAAGAGCGCCAGCAGTTTGGCAAGCCTATCATACATTTTCCTGCCGTTTACGAGTTGCTTACCAATATGGAGGTAAAGGTAAAAGCAAGCCGCTCGTTACTATACGAAACAACCCGTTTTGTTGATATGTACAAAGTATATTCACATTTGGGTACCGAGCGCAAACTTGAAAAAGAAGAGCGCAACGAAATGAAAAAATATCAGCGTTTGGCCGATGTGTTTACCCCTTTGTTAAAACTGTTTGCGAGTGAGTATTGCAATCAGGTAGCATACGATTCGTTACAAATACACGGAGGCTCGGGTTATATGAAAGATTATCCCGTTGAGCGGCTTTTCCGCGATGCCCGTATTACCAACGTTTATGAAGGCACATCGCAACTACAGGTTGTGGCTGCCATAAGAGGGGTTACAACAGGAGCCTATTTAAAACAAATTCGTTATTACGAAGCTCAAGAGCTGCGCCCCGAATTTGAATATATACGCCGCGATTTAATTGACATGACAGCTGAATACGAAGAGGCCGTTAACAATGTAATTGCAATTAACGACAGCGAGGATAATAACGATTATCTTGATTTTAACGCACGCAGGCTTGTTGAAATGGCAGGGTATATTATTATGGGCTACTTACTGCTTAATGACTCGATGCGCGATGCCGACAACGAAAAGTTTGCCTCTTTAATAGTTAAAACAGGTAAATCGGAAAATATTAAAATGGCTAACTATATTAAAAACTTTGAGCTAAAAGACTTAGGTTTTTATAAAAAATAGCCCTTGGCTTTAACTGCTTAAACCCGCAAAAAGGATAAGCGTTAACTTAAGAGGGAAAGCTGAATATAGTCAGCTAAATATTGACTTCCTATATTCTATAAAGAGGTTGTCTAAAAAGATGTATGATTATACCTAACATGTTTTTATTTATAAAATTATATGCTTATCCGCTTGTTTGCCTAAAGTTTGAAAACTTGAGGCTGAAAGCCTCTAAAACATTAGTACAGGGCAACGCCCTGTGTTTAATGTGGTTTTGTGAAACTCAGCCCTGTAAGGGCGGAAGAGTTGATTGGGTAAGTATGCGGATAAGCATTTAAAATTATTATAAGATTACTGAAGTTTCGCACATAGTATAATCAAAGGCTATGGTACTATAAAAATAAAAAATATAGTATAAAAACCT
>CAYQPP010000191.1:0-7290 GCA_964419235.1 uncultured Bacteroidales bacterium | reverse complement strand
TATAATTAGTATTTATCCATAAAGCAAGGAGTTTGGGTTATAAAGCCCTATTACTATATTTGCCATCCAAATATAAATTGTAAACAGATGAAAGTTGATTTAAAACATTTTGATAATATAATATTTGACCTTGGCGGGGTAATCCTTGATATTGATCCGGAGCGTACCCGAAAATCATTTCTTAAAATAATAACGCCCGAGCAAGTTGATAAAGCTTTTACCAGTAAAATTTTATATGATTTTGAAACAGGGAATATAACCGCTCAACAATTGCGCTCACAATTAGAAGTTTTATTGCAAACCAATTTTGACGAAACTAAATTTAACCGTGCTTGGAACGCTATGTTGTTAGATTATAAACCAAAACGCATTGAAAGGATACAATGGCTAAAGCGCAGCCATAAACTCTTTTTACTTAGTAATACCAATGAGTTGCACTACTCCTGTTTTTCTGATAAACTTATAAATGAATACGGTGTTTCGTTTAATAACCTTTTTTCAAAAGTATATTTATCGCACAAAATGGGATTAGTAAAACCAAACTTAGAAATTTATAGGCAAGTTTTAATCGAGCAAAATTTAATCCCCGAGAAAACATTATTTATTGAAGATACAAAAGAGAATGCTTTAGCAGCAAAAAAACTTGGTATTGAAATTTTAATTATTCCAAGAAATGGAAATTTTTACGACTATTTTATATAATGATTATCTCTTTTTAAAAGTTTCGGTTTTGGTGCCGTAATTTAAAAAGTAATCGCCCTTTTTCAGCTTACTTATATCAACCCGTGCCGAAAAGCCTTTATCAACCAAATTGCCGTAATAGTCATAAATTTCATAGATAGTTTCGCGCGAAAATACTATTTCGGTACTTGGCTTTTGTGGTTGAAATGTTACGGGGGGCAACATCGACCTATATCTAACTTCAGTACTATATCGGGGTTTGCGAGTATAATCAATCTGTTTAATTCTAAAGCGGTTATTACCCGAATGGGGGTTTACCTTAAAACTGTATTTATTTGTTCCGGCAGTCCCTTTCCCATTAACCTTGCCAACCTTTACCCATTTATTCCAGCGGAATTGTTCAATAATAAAAGGCAACGAACCACTTTCGCCCGTTGTTGTCCAAGTAAACAACCCATTGCGGTCAATTCTCATTGCCGATGCCTTGTAAGTACTTTGTGGCTTTAAAACCTCAGGGTTTATAACTTTTGGTAAACAGCCGTCTTTGTGTTTTATAATAATAATCAGCTTATCGCCTTTCGAGAATTGAAAAACAGTTAAGTCTATCTCAAAAGCACTCGAATTTATTTCGTCGGTTGTAAGTTGCCCGTTTACTGTTACCTCAAACACACAAAAACCTACACCCGATGAGGCAAACGGGTTCATAACATAAATGTTTTTGCCTTGATACACACCCTTTAACACAATTTCTCCCGAAGCAAAAACGGTAAGTCCGGCAAATAAAAACAAAACAATAAAAGCTAACTGCTTTATTTTAAAATTTTTATGCCAAACACAAGAATTTTCCTGCTTTTTTGTTTTAAAAAGCGGTTTTTGAACCAATTTTTTATCTGCTAATAATGCTGCCATTTATTAAACTGCTGAAATTGTTGAACAACCAAAACTAATATAAATATTTATTTAATAAAAATATCAATCATTAAACTTGCGTGAATTTAATAAATTGCCACTCCCAAAAACATAAAATATTTTTATTAAACAACTATTTTGTATTGATAATGAATGAGTTGGTTGATTTTTCTATGATTAATATATTAAAAGTAAAAACATGGTTTTCTTTTTATACAATATTGCCCATCTGTTTTTTTATTAAAAATAGTAATTAAAACAATATTAGATTTTGTTACTTTGTGCAAAAAATACTTTTTATGCTATTAAATTATATCCATTGGAACGTAAATCCCGAAATTTTTACAATTGGCAGCTGGGGACCACGCTGGTACGGAATGCTATTTGCATCAGGCTTTGTTTTTGGCTACTATATCATGTTAAAATTCTTTAAAAAAGAAGGTATTAAACAAGAGGTGCTCGACAGCCTTACCATGTACATTTTTCTTGGCACTTTAATAGGCGCAAGGTTGGGGCACTGTTTGTTTTATGAACCATCATATTATTTGTCGAATCCAATAAAAATACTGATGGTATGGCAGGGGGGCTTGGCCAGCCACGGTGCAGCAGTAGGAATACTGTTAGCTTTATATTTATTTGTCCGCAAGTTCAAATTCTCCTTTTTATGGCTGTTAGACAGATTAATGATTGTAATACCGTTGGCCCTTTTTTGTATAAGGATGGGTAACCTTATGAATTCTGAAATTTACGGGCACGTAACTTCACTGCCGTGGGGTTTTATTTTTGAAAGAGACGGGCAGACAGAGCCTAAGCATCCTACACAAATTTATGAAGGGTTAAGCTATTTTTTAACATTTGCATTATTATATGTATTGTTTATTAAAACAAATATAAAAGAGCATAAAGGGCTAATTTTTGGTTTATCGTTTATTTTTCTGTTTACAGCACGCTTTTTTATCGAATTTGTTAAAGAAAACCAAGTTGGTTTTGAAAAAGGTATGACTCTTAACATGGGGCAGTTGTTGAGTATCCCATTTATTTTAACAGGTTTTGTATTAATATGGGTTTCATTAAAAAAACCTGTTAAGCAATGAATTGGGCATGTAAAAATATAGTATTGCTTTTTGCAATGGCTTTAATGGTATCGTGCGGCAAAGACGATGCACTGTCTATTGTTTACCCAAAAGAGTACTTACCGGCATATCCGGGCTCGTGGTGGGAATATTCAAACGGCGATGTTTCAAAAGTACATACCGAATATGTTGCACACAGCTACGAGCCAAGCATAAATTCACCGCAAAGCTCAGGAGAAAAACTTGTTCCGTATATCGACAATAGATATTTATATGAGTATGAAATTACACAAAGCTCAACAAAATACCCGTTAAAAAAACTACTGTCGGAAAAAGTTGGCGAATTATGGGAGATAAATGAGACAGGCAACCAAAAAATATTTAGAAAAACAACCCAATCAATTGACTCTATCTATTTAAGATTTCCGTCAGACGAACATGCCTTAGACTCAACTTTATATTATGACATACTTGTTGTGGTTGAGTATTTAGAAAGCCTCGATGCCAACAGGTGGAATATTAAAGAGTACTATTCAAAAAACGTTGGGCTGATAAGAAAAGAGATAAACAACCCTTACGATACTATTGCCGCTGTGGTTGAGAAACAGCTTGTCGATAATTTTATAAATAAATAGTATGCGTTTCCCGTTTGCATATACGGGCGAACTGGTTTTTTATAAACCCGAAGGTTTCGATTTGAATCGATTTATTGAACAAATTCGTGTAAAAATACCTACTATTGAATATAGTGATGAGCAACTTACTTTTACGGCAAATTTTTCGTACTCAAAATTACCTGTAAAAATTGTACTTACCATTCACGATTATGGCACCTCCATTTACTGTTCATACCAAATATCGCTTTTCGAGAATAATACTGCCCTTTTGTTGTCATTGGTCTTTACAGGATTTTTTTACCATTTTAATTCAACCCTGTTTGCAGCCGTTTCGCTAATTAGCGGAATACTATTCTACTTTTTTAACACCATAAAAATATCGAATGCGCTTAAAGCTTTAATATACAATAGTGTTGGCAATATTGAAGAGGTTGGCGAACCAGCATTATGGGAAATGCAACAAAAATGGATGAAAGACAAAACCCTTTGCCCTGCATGTGGCGAGCCAAAAAACATGTACTCAAACAAATGTGTTAATTGCGGTTTGTATTTCAGCAAAAAAAGAGGAAAATTCAGCAATATAAATACAAGCGTTTTGGGCAATAAAAGCGTAACTTACGAGGTAACTAAAAAGGGTAAATGAGAAAAATTACTGCAAATATTATATATCCGGTGGCATCGGCGCCATTAAAAAATGCCTATTTAGTTGTTGACAATGCAGGCAAAATTGTTGATTTGGTACAATATAACCGCAACACAACCGAGGTTGCAGGGCTTGAGTTTTATAACGGCATATTAATACCCGGTTTTGTAAATTCGCATTGCCACCTTGAGCTGTCGCACTTAAAAGGCAAAATTGAAAAGGGGAAGGGGCTGTCTGATTTTATTGGGCAGGTACAAAAAAACAGAACCGAAACTATTGATATTATTGAAGATAAAATACAACAAGCCCTGCGCTTTATGTGGTATAGGGGAATAAACGGTTTGGCCGATGTGGCAAATACCGCTTACGGAATTAACCACAAATATGATTCATTAATATTGACACACAATTTTATTGAGCTTTTTAATGAGGGCAACAAGCCTGTTTCAGAAATAACAAATCGTGCAAAACAGTACTCAATACTTTTTAGCAATAAACAACTCCCTGTTTCACTTGCCCCCCATTCCATTTATGCAACAAATAACATGTTGTTAAAAGAGATTGGCAAACCCCCGTTAGACGAACAAATTACAACACTCCATTTTTTAGAGAGCAACTGGGAATTGAACCTTGACACGGCTAAAATAATAAACTACCTGCTTAGCTTAATCAAGTATAAAAAAATACTCTTGGTTCATAACCTACATTTAAAAAAGGGGCTTTTTGAATTAATAAAACAACAAAAAGAGCTTTATAAAAAACTGTTTTGGGTGCTTAGCCCCAACTCAAACCTGTATATAAACAAACAATTACCCCCCGTTTATGATTTTTATAAATGGGATATGCAAATTTGTTTGGGTACCGACAGTTTGGCATCAAACCAACAACTATCGATATTAGATGAGATGAAAACCATTACAGCCAACTTTGCTGAAATACCATTTGAACACCTTTTAAAATGGGCAACATTAAACGGAGCAAAAGCACTAAGCTTTGAAAACAGGTTGGGAAGTTTTGAAATTGGCAAACAACCGGGGGTGCTGTTGATTAAAGGTTTTGATTTTAAAAAATCGCAACTGACTCAAAATGCTGAGGTAACGCGCCTGATATAAAAATACAATCAACCACTATTTTTTATTAGTCACGGAGGAAGTTAAAATTATGCGCTAAAGAGCATATTGCTTCCAGCTTCTAAATTAAAAAAGATATTAGAAGTAAAACCTTAGATATCCCAAATGTATCGGTAATTTTAATTACTAATTGGCATACTAACAGAAACAGGAATATTGAGTTTTTATATTGCCTTAAATCCGCAAAGCTTGTCCCGTTTTTTTCGGGGTTACGCCGTAACTATCAAGTATTTAACTTTAACAATTGTGAATTTAAGGTATTATATAACTTTATAATAGTTATGAATTAGCTAAAGTCTAAAGTCTTATTTTTAAGTATAACTAATTTTATTCGTAGCTCAAGCCTATGAACTTTTTATTCCATAGTGATTTATTCTATACCGCTCTCCTTTAATATTTTAACCAACGATGGGGTATAATACGACAAATATTTTGGGTACATCTCTTTCAAATAGCAGTACAAATCCATAAACAACTGTTCCGATGCCTTTTCGTTATATTCGTCTTTAAAATGCTGGAGCTTTGCAATAAAGTGCTTATGTTTTTCCCTAAAATACGAATAATCTAAATCGGCAACGCTATTCACAAGCATTTTTTCCTTCATTATATAAACATCGGCAAAATGCAAAAGCGAATAAAACAGTTGATTCCCTTTTGCCTTAAAAGCTTTTTCATCAATGCATGTGCCCAAATCGTTAATAATAGACAGAAACCTTTTGTGCTGCTTATCAGCAGTAAGCAGTCCAACGCTATATTCACTTTTCCAAGCTATTGTTTCAGTTTCCATAATTATATTTGTTTAATACGTTTATTCGTTGTTAGGTTATTGACTTGCTTGTCTCGAACTCAATTCGGCGAGAGTTTCTATATATCAAATGTAAATTATTTTAAACCGCGGCAAAATGACTTAAATCATAAAACACATTTATTATAATTGGGGCAGTATATTTTTTAAGATTATTAACAACGGCTAAGCCAACCCACATTAAAAAAAATCAAATCTGTAATAAAAAAATGGCAAAATGCATTTAGTTTAGAATATATTTGTATTAAATGGCAAAAAACGAAACCATACTATTTGCCCCTTTAAATTGGGGGTTAGGACATGCCACACGCAGCGTGCCTTTAATAAATAGTTTTATAAAAAAAGGTAACAAAGTTATTATTGCTGCCAACGGGGCCCCTTTGGAATTCCTTAAATTAGAGTTCCCCGATTTAGAATTTATAAAATTTGCCTGTTTTAAAACCCGATATGCCCCAAAACCGCTTTTTCTGTTATTTTTGCTTTTGCAGATGCCTTTTTTTTATGCCTCAATTTGGTTAGAGCATTTTAAGCTGAAAGCAATTATTAAAAACCATAGTATAACCACAGTAGTTTCCGATAACCGGTATGGGTTATGGAACAAGCATATAAAAAGCATATTAATAACCCACCAACTATTTATACAGTTGCCAAAATCATTAAAATTTGCCGAACCGTTATTGCACACAATAACCCGCCGGTTAATCAACAATTTTTCAGAATGTTGGGTTCCCGATTATGAAAAAATCGAAAAAAGCTTGGCAGGCAAGCTATCACATGGAATTAATTTGCCTAATAACATTAAATATATTGGACCAATATCAAGGTTTGCAGGTTATTTACCAAACAAAAAGCCTGAAAAGGTTTATCCCAATGTGTTGATATTAATTTCGGGTCCCGAACCACAGCGCACCCTTTTTGAAGCCGAAATGGAAGATAGGTTTTCCAATTCAGAAAAAAAGGTTTTAATTATTTGCGGCAAACCAAGCCATAACAACTACAACCCGCAAAACAGCAACCCAAATATTACCAAAATTGCCCATTTAAACACATGCGAATTATACCACAACCTAATTAACGCCAAGCATATAATTGCACGTAGCGGGTACTCTACCATTATGGATTTGCATGTACTCGGGCTTAAAGCCGAGCTTATTGCAACACCCGGGCAAACCGAGCAGGAGTACCTGCTTGAGTGGATAAAAATTGAGGATAAAAAAAGGGCAATATTTTGAAACAGTACAAAAAACATAAAATGTAATTACCGCAATTTCTGGATACCAAAAATTGAGCGCAACATGCAGCGCGATTGGGAGAACAACCATAAATTAATATCAAACGGCTGGACAGTTATGAGGTTTTGGCAAAAATAAGTAACCAATTTTATTGATAATTCTTAAATCCGCAAAGCTTATCCCGTATTTTCGGGGTTACG